>DATJAA010000258.1:0-9189 GCA_035516815.1 Acidimicrobiia bacterium
CGCCCAGCTGTACCGACGCGATCGCGTCGACCGTCTCTGCAACCTGCGCGCGGGTCAGGAGCCCTTCGACTTGCGGGAGCTCGTGGTCAGCCAAGGCTTCGCTTTCCCCATCTCGCCATCGTCGGTCCGACCCTCTCGCCGTAGAGCACGACGCTCTTCCCCAAGACCGGGTTCAGTGCTCGCTCCGTCACCCGTGCCCAGCGAGGGTTGTGCTCGATCAGCGCGCAGAGGAACTCGTGGTATCGGCGCACGGGCGCCGCCTCGGTGTTGTCGAGTCCGCAGGCGCACTTCAACCACCAGTACGGCGAGTGAAACGCGTGCGCGTGATGCGAGCCGCGCAGGAGGAAGCCGGCCCGTTCCAGTTTCAGCTCGAGCTCGTGCTGGCGGTATATGCGTACGTGACCGCCGGGAGTGTCGTGATAGTGCCAGTTGAGCGCCCACGAAACCCGCTCGGGCCAACGCGTGGGTACCGTTGCCGCGATCCGCCCCCCGGGTCGGAGCACGCGGGCGATCTCGATCAGTGCGCGCTCGTCGTCCCAAACGTGTTCGAGCACCTCCGACACGATGACGCGGTCGAAGGCGTTGTCGGGGAAGGGGAGGTCGAGCGCGTCGGCGTTGACCACTCCCGCCCACTGTTCGTACGCGGCCTCACCACCGGCGATCATCGCCCCGGCGATCGCCGCGACGTCTTTGAGGTCAGACGCGGAGTAGTCGAGCGCGGTGACGCGCCCGCCCCGGCGCATCGCCTCGAACGCGTGCCGGCCACCGCCGGCGCCGAGATCGAGCAGACGCTCGCCTGACATGAGGCCGAGGCGGTCGAAGTCGACCGTCAGCATCAGCTCGCGGACCTCTCGTCGTGGCGTCGCCTCGCGTGCGCCTCCAGTTCGAGGTAGTACTGCTCGGCGGTGCCTTCGGCCGTCCGCCTCCAAGTGAACCGGTCGAGCACGCGGCGGCGTCCGCGTTCGCCGAGACGGTTACGCAGCTCGTCGTCGTTGAGCACGTCGATGATCTGTTGCGCGAGTGCAGCCGGGTCGCCGGGCGCGACGGTCATCGCGCCGTCGCCGGACGCGCCCACGACCTCGGGCAGCGCGCCGCCCGTCGTCGTGACGAGTGGGACTCCGCAAGCCATTGCCTCGATCGCCGGCAGGGAGAAGCCCTCGTACAGCGACGGCACCACGGCGATCTCCGCTTCGGCGTACAGCTCGACGATCCGCTCGTCGCTCACCCCGCTGACGAACTCGATCGCGCCCTGCAAGCCGAGCCGTTCGATGAGCGCGGGTACCGCGGACTTGTGGCGGGGCCGGCCGATCACGACGAGATGCGCGTCCTCGCGTTCTGTGCGGACCTTCGCCAGGGCCTCGATGAGGTATGAGAGTCCCTTCAGCGGCACGTCGGCGCTCGCGGTGGTCATGAGCCGGCCGGGCACGCGGGCGATGTGTGGCAGCGGACGGAACTGCTGCTGGTCCACGCCGACCGGGACGATGTGCAGCGTGTCGGGATGCACGCGCATCTGGGCGACGATGTCCTTCTTCGAGTTCTGCGACACCGTGATGTGGCGCGGCAGCTGCCGGGCGACCTGCATCTGCATGCCGAGGAACCCGTACCAGCGCCGGAGTGTGAGCCGGCGCAGCGGTGAGCCCGCGGCGGCGAGGTCGAGGTCGCGGTCGACGGTGATCGGATGGTGCAGCGTGTGGACGAAAGGCCAACCGTCGCGCACGAATCCGAGGAGCCCACGACCGAGGCACTGGTTGTCGTGCACGAGGTCGAACTCGTCCCGTCGGTCGCGCAGGTGCGCGTAGACGCGGCGGCTGAAGGCGTACGGCTCCGGGAATCCGGCCGCCGCCATGATGGCGAACTCTTCGACGTCGTACCGGCTGCGGTATTCGTGGGGCCACGGGACGCGGAACGGGTTGTCGCGCCGGTAGAGGTCGAGACTCTCGATGTGCTCGAGATTCACGGGCGCGTCCGCGATCGGCCAGGGCGGCCCCGCGAACATCGTCACGGTGTGGCCGAGCTCGGTGAGCTCGCGCGTCAGGTGCCGGCTGTACACGCCCTGCCCGCCGCAGTGCGGATTGCCGCGATAGATGAGGAACGCGACTCGTAGGGGCTCGCCGGATCCGGGCGTGCGCGTGCGCGAGAGGTCAGATCGGGGCATGGACATGAGGAACCCCAGGATGGAGGCCGGGCGGCCGGAAAGGCAAGCCGCGCACTAGCGTCGGCGAGCGGTGGTCGCGTCGATCGTACCTTCCATGCTGAGCCGGTCACGGAGCGTGAGCGCGCCTTCGTGGTCGCCCACCGCGACGAGGCTTGCCTGGCTCGAGTCTTACGACGGCCGCACCGACCTCTACGTCGCGCCGAGCGATGCAAGCGCGGCGCCGGTCCTGATCACCGCGGTCTGTGGAGTCGCGGGCGGCTACGCCTGGATCGACGACGAGTCGCTGGTCGTCGCCGGCGCCGACGGTCGCCTGGTCGTCGTGCACGGCGACGGGGGCGTCATGCGGACACTGACCCGTGACGGCCGCGCGCTTGCCCCTACGGTGTCGGCACGCGGCGAGATCGCGTGCTCGATCGAGACCGACGATTCCTGTGACGTTGCGGTCGTCCCCGTCGACGGGACCCGCTGGCCGGAGCGGATCTCACACTCCGACTACGCGTGGGATCCGGTCTGGTCGCCCGACGGCGAGTCCCTCGTCTGGCAGGAATGGGACCTCCCGGACATGCCCTGGCACGCGGCGCGGCTGATGCGGCGCGAGGGACGCTCCGGGCCCCCCGACGTCTTCGCGAAGGACGGGGCCTGCAGCCAACCCCGCTTCTCACCGGACGGGTCACGCATTGCGTGGCTGCGCGACGGCGACCTCGTCGTCGACGGTGAGCCGGTGCTCCCGGGACGGCAACCGGAGTGCGGTGAGCCGGCCTGGTCGTCCGGCCAACGGGCGTTCGCGTGGTCTCCCGACGGCGAAGAGCTCGCGTGGTGCCGCAACGAATCCGGTTTCGGGCGGCTCGTGATCGGTGCTCCCGGACGCAAGTCGGCGCGTGAGCTGTCGCGCGGGTGGCACCGCGACATCGCGTGGAGCGATGCGGGCATCGTCTGCGTGCGATCGGGGGCGGTGACGCCGACAGCCGTGGTCGTCCTCGCGCCGAACGGGTCGGCGCGCCGATCGGTCGCTCGCGGTCCGGTCGGCGGCTTCGAACGCACCGGGCTCGTCGAGCCGCGGCCCGTCATGTGGAAGACCGGGAACACCGCCGTGCACGGCCTGCTCTGGCGCCCGCCCGAAGGCACCGGCGCGAGGCCGCTGGTCGTGCACGTCCACGGCGGCCCGACCGGCCAGGCGCTCGCGGACTGGAACCCGCGTGTGCAGTGGTTGGTTCAGCAGGGCTACGCGGTGCTGCAGCCGAACTACCGAGGGTCGTCCGGCTACGGAGCGACCTATCGGGAAGCGCTCGACGGGCGGTGGGGCGATCTCGACGTCGCCGACGTCGCCGCGGGGATCAAGCACGCGCTCAAGGAGGGTTGGGCCGTCCCGAACCGAGTCGCGATCATGGGGGGGAGTGCCGGCGGGTTCACCGGGCTGAATGTGGCGGCGCAGCACCCCGAGCTCGTCGCGGCCGTCGTCGCGCTGTTTCCCGTGACAGATCTGCTGGACCTGGCGGCCACGACGCACCGTTTCGAGTCGGGCGACACCGCACGCCTGGTCGGATCGTTGCCGGGCGCGCGCGACCTCTACCTCGCGCGGTCCCCGATCACGCGCGCGGCCGACATTCGTGCCGCGGTTCTGCTGCTGCAGGGCGGGAACGACAAGGTCGTCAATCCGGCGCGGACCGCGGCATTCGCGGAGACGTTGCGCGGAAACGGCGCGACGGTCGAGTACACGGAGTACGCGGATGAAGGGCACGGTTGGCGCGGCGCGAGCACCGTCGCCGACGAGCTCACGCGCATCTCGGCGTTCCTCTCCCGTTGGTGCTGACCGGCTGATGGCGCCGGGCGACGTCGCGTTCCAAGGACCGCGCCGCGGCGTGGACCGGGCCGTGCTGCTCGCGCACGGTGCGGGTGCCGACATGAACGCGGCCGCGCTCGTCACGGTCGCCGACGCCCTCGCCGACGCCGGGGTACCTTCGCTGCGTTTCAACTTTCCGTATCGCGCCGCGGGCCGTCGCGCCCCCGACCGCGCGCCCGTGCTCGAGGTTGCTGTCCGCGAGGCGGCCGCGGAGCTCGCCCGGCGCACTCGTCTCACGCCGGATCGTCTGGTCCTCGGTGGTCGCTCGATGGGCGGGCGCATCTGCTCGATGGTCGCCGCGGCCGACACCGCACTCGGGCTGGTGCTGCTCGGCTACCCGCTGCACCCTCCCGGCAAGGCGCAGCAACTCCGAGTCGAGCACTTTGCGCGATTGCGCATGCCGGTGCTGTTCGCGAGCGGAACGCGTGACGCCTTCGGCGCTCCGGCGGAGCTCGAGCGCGAGGCGAAAAGGATCCGGGGGCGGGTCTCATTCCACTGGGTCGAGACCGGCGACCACGGATTCAAACCCCTGAAAGCGAGCGGACTGACGGCCGCCGACGCCCTGTCCGGTGTGGCCGCGGCCGTCGTCGATTTCGTTGCGGGTCTCCCAAACGGGAAGTGAGAGACTCGCGTGGTGCGAGTCGAGCGCTGGTTCTCGTTCGTCGACCTTTCGGGTTTCACGTCATTCGGTGACCAGTTCGGCGACGAGGAGTCGGTGCGTGTGCTGACGCTCTTCCGGGGTGCCGTGCGCCAGGTCGCGACCGACTACGGCGTACGCATCGCCAAGTGGCTCGGCGACGGCTGCATGCTCGTGTCCGTCGACGCCGGCAACCTCATGGCCGCGGTTCCCGAGCTCGAGGCGATCACCCACGACCTGGATTTGCCGCTGTCGATGCACGCGGGATGCGCGGGCGGAGCGGTGATCCTGCTCGAGGGCGACGACTACACGGGCCGATCGGTCAACCTCGCGGCTCGCCTCTCTACGGCGGCCCGCGCGCACGAGATCCTGGCGACAGCCGACCTCGGTCGGTACGCCACCGAGGCGGCCCCGGTCGAGCCGGCCGGGATGATCACGGTCGCGGGGATCCAGGAACCCGTCGAGGTCGTTCGTTTCGGTTGCGTCGCCGCGGGCAATACGGTGCGCGCGTGACCACTTACGAGACCATCGAGCTGAACCGTGACGGTCATGTCGGCTGGCTACGTCTGAATCGCCCGGCGAAGCTCAACTCGTTCACGATCCAGATGTGGCAGGAACTGCGCGCGCTGGGCAAGGAGCTACGCGACGACCCCGAATTGCGGGCGCTCGTCGTGATCGGCAACGGCCGTGCCTTCTCTTCGGGGATCGATACGTCGGTGTTCACGGGCGGGTCGGCCGATTCCATCGAAGGCGGCGACGACATCGGCACGCGTCATCACGACCCGACCGTCGACGGCGTTCTGCGTACGCAGGAGGCGTACAGCTGGCTCGAACAAGCGCGCTATCCGACGATCGCGGCAGTGCGCGGCTTCGCGCTGGGTGCGGGTCTGCAGATCGCCTTGGCGTGCGACATACGTGTGTTCGCGCGGGGAACCTCCGTCGGCCTGCTCGAGCACAAGTACGGAATCCTCCCCGATCTGGGCGGAACGCAGCGGCTGCCCCGCGTCGTCGGGGCGGGGAAGGCCAAGGAGATGATCTGGACCGCGGCCCGCATCGATGCGGACGAGGCCTACCGCATCGGCCTGTGTGAACGGCTCGTGGACGACGATGCGCTCGAGGCCGAAGCCGGCGCGCTCGCGACGGCGATCGCCGCGCAGCCGCCCCTCGCGGTGCAGGGCGCGAAGCGGGCCATCGAGGCGGCGGGCCGGGTTCCCGTCGACGAAGGGCTGGTCATCGAAGCCGAGTCCCAGGCCGTGTGTCTGCGATCGGACGACATGCGCGAGGCGATCCAGGCGTTTGTCGAACAACGCGATCCGAAGTATTCCGGTCGGTAACCTCTTCCGTTGTGACTCGATTTCGAGTCCGCGCGAGCGGGCCACTCTCCGGTCGCGTCCAGCCATCGGGCGCGACGAAGAACGCCGGCCTGAAGCAGATGGCGGCCGCGCTGCTGACGCCCGGCGTGACGACGCTGCGAAACATGCCGCCGGTGCGGGATCTCGACGTCATGGTCGACCTCCTGCGCGCCACGGGCGCGGTGGTCGACCAGCCGGAGCCCGATGTCGTGCGGGTCGACGCCCGCGGTGAGCTGATCCCGGAGGCTCCGTACGAGCTCGTGGCGCGGATGCGAGCGTCGTTCAACGTGCTCGGCCCCCTCTTGGCGCGTTGCGGGCAGGCGCGGGTCCCGCTGCCCGGCGGCGACAACATCGGAAGTCGCAAGGTCGACATGCACCTTCGCGGGCTCGAGGCGATGGGTGCGGAGGTCGAGGTCGCGCACGGATATGTCGTCGCGCGGGCCGATGGGCTGCGCGGCGCGCGCACCGTCCTCGAGTTCCCGAGTGTCGGCGCGACCGAGAACCTGATGTGCGCGGGTGTGCTCGCAAAGGGAACCACGGTGATCGAGAACGCGGCGCGAGAGCCCGAGGTCGCCGCGCTCGCGACGTTCCTCAACCGCATGGGCGCGCACCTTCTGGGGGCGGGCTCGTCGACCATCGAGATCGAAGGAGTCGAGGAGTTGCACGCGGTCGAGAGCGAGATCATCGCCGACCGGGTCGAGGCGGCGACGCTCCTCATGGCGTGCGGCATTGCCGGCGGTGAGATCGAGCTCGTGGGTGTCGAACCCGAGCACGTCGAGATGGTCTCGATGAAGCTGTGCGAGATGGGAATGCGCATCTCGCCGACGAGCGACGGGTTGTGGGCGCTCGCGTCGCACCGGCTCCGGGCGGTCGACGTCGCGACGCTGCCCCACCCCGGCCTGGCCACGGATTTCATGCCGCTCGCGGTCGCGCTCATGACGGTGGCCGAGGGGAGCGCGATCGTCACCGAGAACGTGTACGACGGCCGGTTCCAATTCGTCGACGAGCTGGCACGCATGGGCGCGGATGTGCGCACCGAGGGACGCCATGCGATCGTGCGAGGGGTCGAGCGGCTGTCGGGTGCCGATGTGCGAGCATCCGACGTACGGGCCGGTGCCGCGCTCGTGCTCGCCGGCCTCGTGGCCGACGGCGAGACGATCGTCCACGACGGCGAGCACATCGAGCGCGGCTACTCCGACCTCGCGGCTCGCCTACGGGCACTCGGCGCCGACGTCGAACGCCTCGACGGCTGACCCGCGGGTACCCGCCGGCCGGATCCGCCCGATCGGGGAACAAGCGCGATACTGGAGTGGTTGACCCGGATGTTCCGACGAACGCTGGAGACGAGATGACGCTCGAGGTCGCCGACATGGAAGCAGGGGTGCTCGAGGCCATCGACGCCATCCGGCCCGCGCTGCAGAGCGACGGTGGCGACATCGTGTTCAACGGCATCGATCAGGACGGGATCGTCCACGTCTCGTTGGTAGGGGCCTGCGGCACGTGCCCGGTCTCGATGATGACGTTGAAGGCCGGTGTCGAACGGATCATCATGGACCGCGTCCCCGGGATCACCGAGGTCGTCGCCGACGAGTAGCGTCGGCGCTCCATGGGGGACGCCATCGCGACGCTCGTCGAGCGCGCGCTCGAAGGTGACCGGCGTTCGATCGCCAAGGTCATCTCGCTCGTGGAACGGGGAGGCGACGGCGCGCGCGTCGTCATCCGGATGCTGCACCCGCGCACGGGCAACGCGTGGTCGATCGGCATCACTGGCGCGCCCGGCGCAGGGAAGTCGACGCTCACCGACCAGCTCGTCGGGCGGCTGCGCGCGACCGGCGGCGAGGTCGGCGTACTCGCGGTCGACCCCACGAGCCCCTTCAGCGGCGGCGCGATCCTCGGCGATCGCGTGCGCATGCAGAGTCACACGAACGATCCCGGCGTCTTCATCCGTTCGATGGCGAGTCGCGGCCATCTCGGTGGACTCGCGCTCGCCGCCCCTCAAGCCGCCCGCGTGCTCGATGCGGCCGGCAAGCGATGGATCGTGATCGAAACCGTCGGCGTCGGTCAGGTCGAGGTGGAGATCGCGGATCACACCGATACCACGGTCGTCGTCGTCAACCCCGGTTGGGGTGACGCGGTGCAGACGGCGAAGGCGGGTTTGCTCGAGATCGCGGACGTCTTCGTGGTGAACAAGGCCGACCGGCCGGGCGCCGCGGAGGCGCAGGCGGATCTCGCCGGCATGCTGGAGCTCTCGAGCCGCCGGTCCTGGATTCCGCCGATCGTGCAGACAGTCGCGACGACGGGCGACGGCATCGACGAGCTGTACGCGGCGATCGCCGCGCACAAGACGCACCTCGAGGCGAGCGGTGACGCGGCGATACGTCGTCGGGCGCGGCTGCGTGAGGAGCTGCGTGGGCTCGTCGCGGCGCAGATGTTGGAGCGTGCATCGGAGGTGTGTTCGGGACCGCGCTTCGAGGCGATCGTCGACCGCGTTGCCGCACGCGACACCGATCCCTACTCCGCGCTCGCGCAGCTGCTGCCGGCGTGAACACGCACCCGCTGCGGGGCGTGCTCGACGATGCCGCCGCCGGGCGTTTCCCATCCGCCGACGGTGGGGTCGACGTGGTTCCTCCGGTGACGGGGCTCGCAGGTGTGCTCGTGGGGATGACGGGCCACTTCGTACTCGCCGCCGACATCGATCCCTGCGAGATCGCCGAGCGCCTTCCCCGCGGTGGCTTCTCGGCGGCCATGTCGGCGACCACCTTGACGTGGATCGGTACGCGCGTCGGCTCGACTCCTTCGACGTTCGACGCGCTGCTCGTCCGGCGCGGGACGGGCGCGGGTGTGCCGGCGGGGATGCGTGAGGTTGCGACCCACGACCATCCACGCGTCGAGCGGGCGTTGCGATACCGCCGTCAGGCGCGCGTCTTCGTCGCCGAGGATGCCGTCCTCGTGGTCGGGCAGGGCGTGTGCGACCGTTGGGAGCTGGGCTTCGAAGTAGATCCTTCGGCTCGGAGTCGCGGTGCGGGCCGTGCGGTCGCTCGGGCCGCGGCCGATCTCGTTCCCGCCGGCGAGCCGCTGTGGGCCCAGGTGTCGCCGGGGAACGCGGCGTCGATGCGAGCGTTGGCGGCCGCGGGATTCGTCGCCGTCGGCGCGGAGGTCTTGTTCCCCCTGCTCCCGGAATGATGCCGCTATAGGGTCCCTGAGC
>DATJAA010000259.1:0-4870 GCA_035516815.1 Acidimicrobiia bacterium
CTCGACCCGGAACGCGTTCAACGCCATCGACACGAGGTGGTACTGGCCGACGGTGAAGACGATGTCGAGCAGACCGGGCGGGTCGTAACGGGCGGTGAGCGCCGCGTAGGTCGCGTCGCCGATCGACTGGTCGGCATGGAGCTCGTCGGCCGCGCGCAACAGGATTGCGTCTTCGGCGGACCAGCCCGGCGCGTCGGGACCCTCGGAGATCCGCGTGATCTCGTCGTCGTCGATGCCGATGCTCCGCGCGATCGCGACGTGCTGGCCCCACTCGTACGGCGCCCGGCAGTTCCAACCCGTGCGCAGGACGAGGAGCTCGCGATCGCGGGCGGGCAGGGTGCTCTTGGCGAGGACGTGGTTGCCGAACACGAGCCAGCGCTTCATCAACTTCGGATGGTGGGCGAAAGTGGCGAAGATGTTGAGCGGCTGGTCGCCCAACAGTGCCTTGGTCTCGTCGTCCCAGTCTTCGCGCGGCAAGGGTTCCAAACGGGGCTTCACGGGGCAGAGCGTAGGCTGCCCCGATGCCTCGCGACCTCCGCGAAGACAGCACGCTGACAGCGGACCCGGTTCAACCGGGTCGTTTCCACGGCAATCTGCCCGACGCGTGGAAGGTCGTCTACGTCTTCGGCGGGGTCTCGATGTACGCGGCGTTGCGCGCGATGGAGGAGGCGCTGGGCCGCCGCGATCTCTCGCTCGTCACCGCGAACGCGATCTTCCTCTCCCCCGTGCCGCCCGGCCCGATCACGATCGACGTCGAGGTGCTGCGCGACGGCCGGCGCGCGTCACAGGTCGCGGCCGATCTCCGCGTGCCCGCCGGCGAGGGTCCGGCGCTCCGCGTGCACGGCGTGTTCGGGCTCGCCCACGACACCGACTACGCGCACCAAGAGGTCCGCTTCCCGGAAGTGCCGCTCCCGGCCGACCTCGAGGTCCCTCCTGAGCGCCCGAACCCGCTCGGACACATCAACTTCCACGAGCAGACCGAGTGGCGGCCGGCGAGCCCCCTCGACGATCCCGGGAAGGGTCACTTCCTGTCGTGGGTTCGGCTGCGAGAGACCGAACCGCACCTGCTCACTCTCGCCGTCCACGGCGACGTGCTCGGACCCGCCGTCGGGCGGGCGCTCGGACCGGCCGAGGAACGAGGCGCGTTCATGGTGCTGTCGCTCGAGATCGGCATCCGCTTCGTGCGTACGCCGGTGTCGCAGTGGGTGCTGCAGGAGATCGAGGCGTGGCACATCGGCGAGGGCTACGCGACCGGTCCCGCCCGCCTGTGGGACGAGAGCCGGCAGCTGTGCGCCATCGCGACGCAGACCGCCAACCTTCGCCGCGTCCCGCCGGTGCCGTAGATCCGAGACGCGGGGCAACCTCGGCGCGGCTCCACCCGTGCGGCACGCCGAGGATTGCCTACCAACCCCGCTTCCCCCTGCGTAGTGAATACCAATCTCACTCTCCGTGGCAAGGATTTTCTTCGGCCAGTTGGCGTACGTGACGATTCGCACTCTCCGTAGCTCAAGCGGCGTCGGACGCTCAGGCCCCGGACGATGGCGGCCGTTTATTCGGGCCGTGACGCCGCGCCTTCGCTCCGAGATCGCCGCCGCCGATCCCGGACATTTCGGCCGCGACCACACGCCCGAGCTCGGCGCGCTGCACGATTTCCTGTTCTCGGTCATCGAGCAGTCGCGCGACGTCGTCGTGATCGCCGACGAGACCGGGAGCATCGTCTTCGCGGCCGGCGCGATCGAGAACGCCACCGGGTGGACGGCCGCGGACCTCGTCGGAACGGACGGGCTCCACCTCATCCATCCCGAGGACTCGGAGAGCTTCGGCGACCATCTGAACAGACTGCTCGAGCGGCCGGAAGAGCCGAGCACGACCCAGGCGCGTATCCGCCGCGCCGACGGCGGGTGGGTCTGGATGGAGGTCGTCGCGCTCAACCTCCTCACCGATCCCGACGTGCGCGGACTCGTCGGTCACTTCCGCGACATCACCGATCGCAAGGAAGCCGAGTTGGCACTGCGCAACCGGGAGGAGCGGTTCCGCGCCCTCGTCCAGAGTGGCTTCGACCTGCTCGCGGTGATCGACCGCGAGGGGAAGATGACATATCTCTCGCCTTCGCACGAACGAATTCTCGGCCACCCCCTCGAACTCTGGCGCTCGGGCCGCGGGAACGAGCTCGTGCATCCCGACGACATGGACGAGCTGCGCGCCACCTTGAAGCTGGTGCGCGCGAAGCCCGGTACTTGGGCGCGGGTGCGTTGCCGGCATCGCCACGCCAACGGGTCGTGGCGATGGTTCGAGCACGTGCTCACCAACCTGTACCACGTGCCCGAGGTGGCCGGCATCGTGTCGAACAGCCGCGACACCACCGACGCCGAGGCCGCGGTCGAAGCGTTGCGCCGTACGTCCGAGCGCTTCCGGGCGCTCGTCCGCCACTCGTCCGACGTCATCATCGTCGTCGATTCCCAGGCGCGGACGTCGTTCGTGAGCCCGGCGCTCGAGCACGTGACGGGATACCGGACCGACGACCTCGTCGGCCGGAGCCTGCTCGGACTCGTACACCCCGAGGATCAGCCGATGTGCCATGCGCATTTCGACAGCGTCGTGGCCGATCCCTCACGTGAGCACGCGATCGAGGTCCGCGCGCGCCACGCCGACGGGCGCTGGCGCTGGTTCGAGCTGCGCACACGCAACCTGCTGCACGAACCGGCGGTCCAAGGTGTCGTCACGCACGCCCGTGACGTAACCGAGCGCCGCAACGCCGAACAGGCGCTCGAGCACCGCGCGCTGCACGATCCGTTGACCGGGCTCCCCAACCGGGCCCTCGTCATCGACCGGTTGGGCCGGACGTTCGCCGGGACCCGCCGGCGGGGCACGACCACAGCCGTGCTCTTCATCGACCTCGATCGGTTCAAGACGGTCAACGACTCCCTCGGGCATGCCGCGGGTGACGACCTGCTCGTCGAGGTCGCGGCGCGCTTGACGTCACGCCGCCGCGCGGCCGACACCGTCGCACGCCTCGGTGGTGACGAGTTCGTCGTGGTCCTGCACGAGGTCGCCGACGCCGACGCCGCGGTGGCCGTCGCGCGTTCGATCTGTGAAGACCTCCGAGAGCCGTTTCGCGTCCGCGGTCGTGAGCTCGTCGTTACGGCGAGCGTCGGCCTGACGATCGCGAACGCCGACAGCGAGCCCGAGGCCGAAGCGGTGCTCCACGAGGCAGACGCGGCCATGTACGACGCCAAGTCGCAGGGCGGGGACCGCGTTTGCACGTTCGACAAAGAGGTCTGGACGCGCACCGTCCGCCGGATCGAGACCGAGCACGCGCTTCGTCACGCAGTCGACAACGACGAACTGTTCCTCGAGTATCAGCCCGTGTACGAGCTCGAGACATCGCGCGTCGTCGGCGTCGAAGCGCTGATCCGCTGGCGGCACCCGCAGCGCGGCCTCGTCCCGCCCGCGGAGTTCATTCCGGTCGCGGAAAGCAGCGAGCTCATCGTTCCGATCGGCGAGTGGGTGCTCGACACGGTTTGCGCGCAGGTCGGCGCGTGGCTCGACATCGATCGCACGAGGGCCTTCCGCGCCGCGTGGGTCAATGTGTCGGGCCGTCAGCTCGCGCGACCGAACTTTCCCGCCGTCGTCGAAGCTGCGCTCCGCCGTCACGACCTCCCACCCACCGCGCTCGGTCTCGAGCTGACCGAGAGCACGTTGATCGACGAAGCCGAGACGCCGGGGACGGAGCTTCGCGACATCGAGGACCTGGGCGTGCGCGTCGCGATCGACGACTTCGGAACCGGTTACTCGTCGCTCTTGTACTTGTTGCGTTTTCGCGTCGACCTGCTCAAGATCGACCGCACCTTCGTCGGCGGTCTGGGCACGAGCGGCGAGTCGACCGCGATCGTGCAGGCCGTCATCGGGCTCGCCCACACACTCGGGATGGGCGTAAGTGCGGAAGGCGTCGAAACCCTTGCTCAGATCAAGGAACTGCGCCGCCTCGATTGCGACTCGGCCTGCGGCTATCTGCTGAGCCGGCCCGTGAGCGCCGGCGAGATCTCGGCGCTGCTCGCGGCTCAGGCCGGGGTCCCGGTAGCCGCGATGTGCAATCCGTAACACCACCGGCACCTCCCTACCCCGCCGTCAGGTTGTCCAGGTCGGCGCCCGATACATCTCAGGTGAAACGGATCAAGGGCGGTTGGCGAGTGATCGGCGCATCGATCGTCGTCTTCGCGTCCGGACCCGTAGCGCTCATCGCGATCCCGTGGCTGCAACGCGCCCACCTCATCTCGCAAACACCGCTCTGGATACTGATGACGCTGCTCGTCGCGTGCAGCGTCGCCAACGCCGTCGTCGTCGCGATCGAGGGCACGCTGCCTCCCGCTTGGGGTCTGCAGCTACGCGCGGCGGTCGCGGCCATCAGCACCGCGTGGGTGGTCTACGCGAGCGGATGGGGATCGCTCTTGGTGATCGCGTACGCGATCGGCATCGCCGACGCGATGCGCGTGCACGGTTCGCGCGCGTGGCGGCCCGGACTCATGTGGAGCATCGTTGCCGTGTTCGGTGGCGAGATCGCGATCGAGCTCGGGATCGCACCGTCGATCCTCCACCCGTCGACGTCACACGCAGTCGCCGGGACGACGACGTGCTGCCTGGCGCTCATCGTCCGGACCCTGGGCGCGACGGCAAAGACGGCCGAGGACGCGGCGGTCCGTATCGAGGAGGGCCGCTCGTACTTCCGCGACCTGGTGCAGCACGCAGCCGACGTGATCGCGCTCGTCAGCGAAGATCTCCAGATCGAATTCATGAGCCCCGGGATCGAAGCGATGGTCGGGTGCAGTGCGGCTGCGTGCATGGGCCGTCACATCCGTGATGTGCTCGGACG
>DATJAA010000260.1:0-2364 GCA_035516815.1 Acidimicrobiia bacterium
GTAACACGATCACGCGTTCGGGGCAAACACCCGTTCGCATTTTGGCTTGACATCGAACAGGTGTTCGGCCACCGTAGTTGTCTCACCCATCTGGTTCGATCGTCTCGTCGCCGCCGTCCAGGTCTCAGGAGTCCGCAGCATGGCCGCCGTTCTTCAGCTCGAACCCCGCTTCCCGGCCGAGCAGTGGTTGCCTGCCGATCCGGGTCGATCCGGCGTGGTCCGGGTGCCCGAGCGGCGGCTGCGTCCGATCGATTCGAATCGTCAGCCCCGCCCCCGGCCGGCGCGCCGCCATACGCGTGCCATCTATCGACGGCGTCGCGTCCTTGCCGCGCTGGTCGGCTTGGGCCTCGTGCTGACGATCGCGCGTGCGGGTGCGACGCTCGGAGGCTCTTCCCTCGCCGCTTCCGAGCGTCTCCCGCACGTGCAACTCGTCGTCGTCGAGCCGGGCGACTCGCTGTGGTCGATCGCACAGCGTGTCGCGCCCGGCCGCGACGTCAGGCCCATCGTCGACGCGATGGCCCGCGCCCTTGGAACCACCACGGTCACCGCGGGCCAGACGATCCGGGTTCCCGCGCCGTGATCGTGTTCCCGTCCTCGTGGCGCACAGACGGATCGGACGGGTTACCGTATTTTCGTGCGCTGTCCCTTCTGCCGTTCGAACGACGACAAGGTCGTCGATTCACGCGCCGCGGAAGACTCGGGCGCGATCCGGCGGCGCCGAGAATGCCTCGCGTGTGGGCGGCGTTTCACCACGTACGAACGCGTGGAGGAGGCGCCACTCCTCATCTCGAAGCGTTCGGGCGTCGTTGAGCCGTTCGACGGGGCGAAGCTCCGCGCCGGGATCGAACGATCGGCGACGGGCCGGCTCGATGACGCAACCGTCGACCGGCTCGCGACCGACGTCGAAGAAGAGCTGCGCGCCATCGGCGGCGAGGTGGGCAGCGACCGCGTCGGAATGGCCGTGCTCGAGCGGCTCCGCTCACTCGACCATGTCGCCTATCTGCGATTCGCGTCGGTCTACAAGGGCTTCGAGGACCTTGCCGACTTCGAACGCGAGGTCGGCGAGCTGCAGAAGACCACCGAGCCGAAGCAACGCTGACGGGCCTGGCCCGCCCCGAACGGCGGCTCTTGGCCGAAGTATCCGAAGTGGTCGGAAACTGTTGACACGTGTGGAATTACAGTGATGTAATGCACCTCCATCTCGCGGTAGGGATGGGATGAAGCCACAAGATGTAGTGGTTTCATAAGGTTGGGCGAGCTTGGGTCCGGTGGGGTGGCCCGGAGGGGATCGACGACATGGCGATGGCGCCGCAGCAACTCGGGATCGGGATCGAACGGCGCTTCACGCGGCCCGGCGTCGACCCGTACGACACCGTCGAGTGGGAGCGGCGCGATTCCCGCATCCAGAACTACAAAGACGGTGGCGACGCCTTCTTCCAGCCCGATGTCGAGTTCCCGTCCGGCTGGTCGCTGAACGCCACCAACATCGTCGCCCAGAAGTACTTCCGAGGAACCCTCGGCACGGCCGAGCGGGAATGGTCGCTGCGGCAGGTCGTCGACCGCGTCGTCGACACGATCACGACCTGGGGTGTGAAAGACGGCTACTTCGTCGACGAGAGCGAGGCCGAGGCCTTCCGCGACGAGCTCAAGTACCTACTCGTCCACCAGCACGCGTCGTTCAACTCGCCGGTGTGGTTCAACATCGGGGTGAAGGGTGTACCGCAGCAGGCTTCGGCGTGTTTCATCCTCGCCGTCGACGACCAGATGGACGCGATCCTCAACTGGTACCGGGAAGAGGGGACCATCTTCAAGGGCGGCTCGGGCGCCGGTATCAACCTCTCGCGTATCCGTTCCTCGCACGAGCACCTGAAGGGCGGCGGCACCGCGTCCGGTCCCGTCAGCTTCATGCGCGGCGCCGACGCGTCGGCCGGCACGATCAAGTCGGGCGGCAAGACGCGCCGCGCGGCGAAGATGGTCATTCTCGACGTCGATCATCCCGACATCGAGGACTTCATCTGGTGCAAGGCGATCGAGGAGCGCAAGGCGCGCGCCCTTCGCGACGCCGGGTTCGACATGGACCTCGACGGCAAGGACAGCCACTCGATCCAGTACCAGAACGCCAACAACTCCGTGCGGGTGACCGACGAGTTCATGCACGCCGTGCTCGACGACGCCGACTGGCACCTGCGGGCGGTGACGACCGGGGAGGTGCTGCAGACGGTCAAGGCGCGCGACCTGTTCCGCCAGATCGCCAAGGCGGCCTGGCTGTGCGGCGACCCGGGCCTGCAGTTCGACAGCACCGTCAACGCCTGGCACACCTGCAGCGCCACCGACCGCATCTACGCCTCGAACCCCTGCTCCGAG
>DATJAA010000261.1:0-11149 GCA_035516815.1 Acidimicrobiia bacterium
GCGCCGGCGCGTCGCCGCCGAACCCGAATGCGCAAGAGCAAAGTGCCGCTGCCCGCCTCGTGGCGTGGGACGGCGCCGAGACCGGTCGCGACGTCAGCTTCCCGCAGTGCGGGGGATCGCTTCCCGACGAGTCCGTCGCGATGTTCGGGGTCCTCGGAACCAACGACGGCCGGGCGTTCACAAAGAACCCGTGTCTCGTGGCGGAACTGCGCTGGGCGAAGCGCCTGGCCCGTCCACCCGCGTTCTACGCGAACACGGGGAACCCCGGTCCGGTTCGTGCGCGGAACTGGCCCGTCGGCCAGACGGAACCGAAGACGTGTCCGGCTACGGACGCGAACTCGCTCGCATGTTCCTATGACTACGGGTGGAACGCGGCGTGGGCGTCGTACTCGGCGGCGACCGATGCCGCGCAGCGACTGCACCACGTCGACCGGAGCAACGCGCGCCGGCGGGCGGCGAACGTCGACTGGTGGCTCGACGTCGAGACGATGAACAGCTGGCAGACTGTCGACGACACGCCCAGCGCCACGACCGCGCGACGAGATGTCGCGACGATCGCGGGTGAGATCGACGCACTGCGGACTGCAGGAGTGCACTCGGTGGGCGTCTACTCGACCGCGTTCCAGTGGAACGTCATCACCGGGGGAGCGCGCGTGACCGGGAGCACCTTCTCCGAGGTCCCACAATGGCTGGCCGGTTACGATTCGCAAAGCGACGCTCTCGCGGGATGCTCGGAGTCCGCCTTCACCGGCGGCGCCGTCCGGATGACGCAGTACCTGGGCCACGACGGCTTCGATGCCGACGTCGTGTGCGCGGGCTCGGGCTCCTGAATCACCGGCCGCGGCGCCCGTAACCCGGATGACCGGCACGGGGCGCGCCGTTTCGCCGACCGGTTTCGCGGCTCGGGAAATGCTGGTTTCATGGAGGCCGGCGAGGAGGGGGCGTTGGAAGCAACCGCTCGCGATCCGAACACGTTCGCGCAGGATCTTTTCGGCGACCTGCCTCCTCGGTACGACGCGCTCGCCGAAGTGTTGTCCTTTGGCCAGAACCGCCGCTGGCGCGAGGAGATGATCGGCCACGTCGAACGGCCGGCACCGACGACGATCCTCGATGTCGCGACCGGGACGGCCGGCGTCGCGTTGGAGCTGGTGCATCGAACCCGAGCCGGGGTAACCGGCATCGATCTCACCCACGCGATGCTCGAGCGGGGACGCGACCGAGTCGCGCGGAACGGCGCCGCGGATCGCGTTCGGCTCGTGCAGGGGGAGGCCGAGCGTCTCCCGTTTCCCGACGGGACATTCGACGCGCTCACGTTCACGTACCTGTTGCGTTACGTCTCCGATCCCGCCGCGACGCTGCGGGAGCTCGTCCGTGTCCTGAAACCGGGCGGCACGATTGCGAGCCTCGAGTTCGCGGTGCCGCAGAACCGCTTCTGGCGCGCTTGGTGGTGGGGATACACGCGGCTCGTACTGCCGGTCGGCGGTTACCTGCTCGGCGGTCGCGCCTGGTTCGGCGTCGGGCGGTTCCTCGGCCCGAACATCTCCGCGCACTACCGGCGATACCCCGTCGGTTGGACGATCCAGGCGTGGCGGGAGAGCGGGCTCTCGGACGTGCACGTCCGTTCGATGAGTCTCGGGGGCGGCCTGGTCATGTGGGCGTCGAAGCCGAGCCGATGACGACGGCGCGCCCTGCCTTCTACGCGGCGCGACCGGGCGGTTGGCGCGACTGGTGGACGATTCTCCACCCGCCGTACACGGCGTGGCACCTGTCGTATGTCGTGATCGGTGCGACGCTCGCGCCCACGACCGACGGTACGCGGCTGCTCGCGACACTGGCGGCCTTCTTCCTTGCCGTCGGCGTGGCCGCGCACGCGCTCGACGAGCTGCACGGCCGCCCGCTCCGGACCAGCGTCGGGAGCGTTACGCTCGTCGCGGCGGCGGCTGTCTCGCTCGCGGGCGCGCTGGCGCTGGGTGCCGCGGGGCTCGGACGCGTCGGAGAGGGGCTCCTCGTCTTCATGGCGGTAGGGCCCGTACTGGTGCTCGCGTACAATCTCGAGCTCTTCAGCGGGAAGCTGCACTCCGACATCGGCTTCGCGGTTGCGTGGGGCGCGTTCCCGGTATTGACCGCCTACTACGTGCAGGCGGAGCGCATCGATACCACCGCCGTCGCCGCCGCGCTCGCGGCCTTCGCGTTCTCGCTCGCGCAACGGTCGCTGAGCACGCCCGCACGGTTCGTGCGCCGGCGCACGCTTGCCGTGGAGGGTTCGGTCACCACGACCGACGGGGCCGTGCTCGTGTTCGGAGAACGAGAATTCCTCGCGCCGATGGAGCGGGCCCTCCGCTGTCTCTCCGCGGCGATGGTCGCACTCGCGTCGGCCCTGTTACTGGCGCGCGTCTGGTAGACGGGGTCTCCTGCCGCATCCGGGGAGGCCAGAGTGGACAGACGCGTGCTCTACGCGACGGCGGTGTACGACCAGGACGAGATCGACGCCGTGCTCGCCGTACTCGACCGCGGGCGGGGCACACTGCGGCTCGGCAAGAACGTCGCCGAGATGGAACGCGAGATTGCCGCGCGCTTCGGCAAGGCCCGCGGCGTGATGTGTAACTCGGGTTCGTCGGCGTTGTATCTCGCGGTCGAGCTGCTCGATCTCCCGCCGGGGTCGGAGGTCATCACGTCTCCACTCACATTTTCCACTGATCTGGCGCCCTTGATCCGCGGCGGGCTCGTGCCCGCGTTCGTCGACGTCGAGCCGGACACCTTCAACGTCGACGTCGATGCCGTCGAAGCCATGATCGGGCCCGAGACGCGCGCGATCCTGATACCGAACCTCGCCGGGAACGCACCCGACTGGGATCGCCTCCGTGCTGTGGCCGACCGGCGCGGGTTGCTCGTCGTCGAGGACTCGTGCGACGCGCTGGGCGCGCGGCTACGAGGAACGCCGACCGGAATGCGATCGCACATCTCGGTGACGAGCTTCGCGCTCTCGCACATCATCACGTGCGCCGGCAACGGCGGGATGGTGATGCTCGACGACGACGCGCTCGTCGACCGGTGCCTCTCGCTGCGGCGCTGGGGCCGTCGATCGGAGCCGCAGCTGTTCGGTTCGCGCAAGGGCAATCGAAACTTCTGGGAGGATCTCGACGGGATCCGTTACGACAATCTCTTCATCTTCGACGACCTCGGGTGGAACTTCGAGCCGTCGGAGCTCGGAGCCGCGTTCGGCCTGCAACAGCTGAAGAAGCTGCCCCAGAACTATGCGCGCCGGCAGCGGAGCTTCGAGCTCTACTCGGAGTTTCTCGGCCGGCATCCCGACCGTTTCGTCCTCCCGCGCCAGACGGACGGGCTCGTGACGGCGTGGCTCTCGTACGTGTTCCTGCTCCGGAAGGATGCCGGCTTCACGCGCGGCGACTTGCAAGCGTTCCTCGAACACGAGGGCATCGAGACACGCACCGTGTGGAGCGGGAACGTGGCGCGCCAGCCGATGATGCGTGGTGTGCGCTTCCGTCAGCCCGACGCGGGCCTACCGAACGCGGACGCGGTAATGGAGCGCGGGATGCTGATCCCGATGAGTCACGCGCTCAGCGACGACGACATCGCGTTCGTCTGCTCGCGGATCGAGGCGTTCCTCGACGGGTCGGGCTGAGCCGCCCCCGTCTCGGGCAACCGCGTGTAGACCTCGCGCAGACGTTCCAGGAGCTGCGCGTATTCGTCGGCCGCGCCGCGGCGCTCGCCCGCAGCCGGCGCCGCGAGGGCCGGCAGCTCGCGCCGGGCGCCGCCCGAGAGCATGAGACACGGCACCGCGACGACGTGACCGGAGCGGCTCGGGAGGACCCAGTGATACTCCGTTCCGTCGGGTACCGCCGCGCCGCGCTCGACGACCTGAATCTCGGTGATCTCGTCCCACCCGTAGCTCGCCGTCCGTCCGAACCGGCGGGCCGTGACACCCGACCGGTCAGCGTCGACCGATGCGGACAGCGTTCCGATCGCAGGGGCGAGCGTCGCCGTGGCGGCGAGCGCGACGACGACCGTGGCCGCGATGACGAGCCCGGATCCGTCGTAGACGGCCGCGACGACGACGGCCGCGATCACGATTGCGAGCGCTCCGAAGGCTGTTACCAGGGCCATGCGCCAGCTCTGAGGGGTCGGATACAGCTCCATCTTCGCTGTATCGGCACCGGGCCTCCCTCGACCTGAGACCGCCGGCGCCGCGCCGGGCCGACCTGTGCTGCAGACTGCGGGGATGCACCGTTTGGAGGGCAAGTGCGCAGTCGTGACGGGCGCGGCGCGGGGAACCGGAGCCGCCGTCGCCCGGCGCTTTGTCGAGGAGGGGGCACGGGTCGTGCTCGTCGACGTGCTCGACGACCGCGGCCAGGCCGGCGCGGCCGCTCTCGGTCCGGCCGCCCGATACACCCATCTCGACGTAACCGACGAGGCCGGTTGGGAGGCGCTCGTCGACGACGTCGGCGCGATCGAGGGCGCGCTGGATGTGCTCGTCAACAACGCCGCGGTGCTGCACCTGGCGACGGTGGACGCGACCGCGACGGACGAGTTCGAACGGCTGATGCGAGTGAACGTGCTCGGGCCGTTCCTCGGCATGCGGACATGCCTCCCGCGGCTGCGGGCATCCGGATCGGGCGCGATCGTCAACGTGGGGTCGATCGATTCGATGCAGGGCGCGTCGCTGACCGGCGCGTACACCGCGTCGAAATTCGCGCTGCGCGGCTTGACGAAAGTCGTCGCGCTGGAGAACCGCAAGCGCGGTGTACGAGCCAACATCGTGTGCCCGATGGTCGGCAACCCCGAGATGCATCCTGAGATCGTCGGCACCGACTCGGGTCCGATGCGGCCGACCGGTGTCGCTCCGCCCGACCTGGATGCGGTCGCGGAGGCCGTTTGCTATCTCGCGTCGGACGAGTCGCGGTCCTGCACCGGAACGGAGCTCGTGCTCGACGGCGGGCACAGCGCCGGGCTCGCACTCGACCTTCCCGACGCATGGTTCGAGCCCAGCCTGCGCGAGCATCGCTGAGTCGTTAGTTTCTCGCGATGGACCAAGCGGAGCTCGAGAAGCTGTTCGACGTGCGGGAACGCGTCGCGATCATCACCGGGGGGACGCGCGGCATCGGTCGCGCGGTCGCGGAGGGCCTCGTATGCGGCGGCGCGCGCGTGGTCGTCGGCAGCCGGAAGGCGGAGGCCTGCCGCGAGACGGAGGCGCATCTCCGCGCGCTCGGTCGCGAATCGGGGGGCGAGGCGGTGGCATTGCCCGCCCATATGGGTGAGCTCGACGCGGCGGTCGCGCTTGTCGACCGTGCCGCCGACGCCTTCGGCGGCGTCGACATCGTCGTCAACAACGCCGCCAACGCGCTCGCGCAGCCGCTCGGCGCGTTCACGCCGGAGGCGTGGCAGAAGTCGTTCGACGTGAACCTGCGCGGACCCGTGTTCCTCGTTCAGGCCGCGCTTCCGTATCTCGAAGGCAGCGCCCATGCATCGGTCGTCAACGTCATCTCCGCGGGCGCGTTCTTGTTCTCTGCGAACGTCGCGATGTACGCCGCGGCCAAGGCCGCGCTCATGTCGTTCACGCGTTCGATGGCGGCCGACTTCGCGCCGCGGGGCATTCGGGTCAACGCGCTCGCGCCGGGCACGGTCGACACGGACATGGTTCGGGCGAACACCCCCGAGGCGCAGCGATCGATGGCGAATGCGAGTTTCATGCGCCGCGCGGCGAGTCCCGACGAGATGGTCGGCCCGGTGCTCTACCTCGCTTCCGACGCGTCGAGCTTCATGACCGGCCAGGTTCTGCTCGTCGACGGCGGTCTCGTCCCTCACTAGAGCCGGGCACTCGCGCGGCGCCGCGGCTCCCGCTACTCGGCGACGGAGGCGAGGTCGGCAAACCCCGACGGCGCGTGCGCGCCGATGCAACCGTGCTCGAAAATGCCGTAGCCCTCGTGGCCTTCGAACGTCACCCGGGCAACGTGGTCCCAGAGCGAGAACGCCGCCCGCCCGGTGACAGCGGGGTCGTTGTAGTCGTACGTCGAGCCCTCGACCCAGCTCTCACCCTTCCAGATCCCGTGCGTCCACTCGGGGTCGGCGCCGTAGCCGCAGCCGACGTTGAGCGGAATGCCCACGAGCGGCTCGATCTCGAGCGTCGACTTCTTGCCGTCGCGGCGAGTCAGCTCGATCGACGCCGACATCGGGTTACGGGTCCCCGAGGCGTAGCGGATCTCGGGCAGGGGCCAGCCGAGTTGCTCCGGCGCGCGGCCGGCTGCGGCCGGGAACACCTGCACCGCGAAGTTCGTGTTGCGCGACCCATCTCGGTCTTCTTCGAGGATGACGTGCAACCCGAAGTCGTCGAAACGCAACGGAATCCAGCACCACCACATGCCGGTGAATTCGTTGGGCCGCCCCGGGGGTTCCGCCTCCCCGACCGGGCGGATGCCCCACGAGCGGTCCCGCGTGGCGGTGTAGCGATCAGGCGTCACCGCGATCGTGTCACCGTCGACGCGGAGCTCTCCCTCCCATGTGCCGACGCCCGCGAACCGCGACGCGTCCAGGAGGATGCGGTCGCCCTGGCGGCGAATGTGCTGCGGCTCGGCGATGGGGCCGTACTCCGAGCGGTAGACGAGATCGAAGCCGATCCCGTGGTCGTCGGCGTCGCAGATGAGGCGGAGCTCCCGGAACGGCGCGACGACCTCGATGCGGTACGGACCGATCTGCTGGCTCATCTTGTCGTCGGGGCGGACACCCGACGTGCGGATGGCCCATTGGCGGTCGCCGCGACGCACGGTCGCGTACGCATCCATGACACCGAGGTTCGGGTAGACGCCCATGCCGGTGATGAAGTAAGCGTCGGCTGCGTGGTCGACCCCGTGATAGATGCAGCGGTCGTAGACGTTCCGGTCGCTGCTCGCGACGTACCGCATCGGGAGCGCGACCTGATGGATCGGGTATTCGTCGAGCGGGTCGAGATCGAGCACGGTGACGTCCTAACTCTTGAAGTGACGATCGAGAACGGTGAGCGGCGCGCCCTCGCGCACCGCGCTCAGGCGCGCCCGCCCGGCCGCGACTGCCTCGGTGTCGGCCGCGGCGCGGGGCGGCAGGCCGAATCCGCTGTACATCACGCGGCGCTCACGCTCGACGGGTGGCTGCGCCATGTGCATCGTGCAGCTCAGATGCAGTGTGACGTCGCCGGTACCCGTCGGGAGCGGGACTTCGGGCAGGTCGAGATCGGGCTGGCGGATCCCCGACCACACGAGCGCGCGGTGCGAACCGGCGATCACCCACAGCTGTCCCGACCCGGCGTCTGCCCCGGTAACCGATATCCCGACGGTGAGGCCGCAGCAGTCGTACGAATGCCGTCCGATCCCGCAGTCCTTGTGCCATGGAATGTCGGAGATGCCCTCGGTGACGCCAATCGGCTTGAACAACGCCTCGATGCGGTTGCTCGCGCGCTTGGTGCCGAACCGGTGGCCGGCGCCCGGTATCGACGCGAGATCGAGGAATCGGTCGTCGTCGATCAGCTCGCGCGCCCCGTCGCTCTCGCGGTCGAAGCCCTGCATCCGTACGAGTCGTGCGTCACCGTCACCGGTCCGGGCCCACCAGGAGCGTCCGTCGCCCTCCGAATAGATGGGCGCGGCGCGGTCCATGTCGGCTGAGATCTCGTCCATCTCGGACTGGGTGAACAGGCCCGCGATGTGCAGGTAGCCCGCGGTGTGCAGGAAGTGCCGCATCTCGTCGCGGTCGTCGCCGGCGTGAAACGTGCGGGCCAGGTCGAGCGGCCGGCCGTCGCGATCGTCGAGCGACACGGACCCCGGTGTGTAGATGGGGGTGCCGTCGAGCGCGGCGCGCAGTACGAGCCACCAGTCGAGGAGGTGCCCGACGTTGCCTTTCTGCTGTTGCAGCGTGCCACCCGCCCAGAGGCTCATGAACGTCTGCTGGTCGTAGGCGAGGTCGGCGAGCTGGTCGGGCCCGAGCTCGACTCGCGCGGTCGGGTCGGAGAGCGCGCCCCGCTCGATCGTCACGCGTTCGTCGTCCGCGGTGAGGGACCATGGCTGGCCGTCGACCTCGATGACGACCGGGCGCGGCCGGATGAACGGCAGGGCCGGCGCGATGGCCGCGGTGTGCTCGTCGATGCCGGCCGGGAGCTCGTCCGAGAAGAACTGCGCCGGATCGAATTCCGGGCGGGGCCCGTCGACCCGGCTGCGTACGTCGACCGTCACGAGTGCAACGCTAGGCGGTCGCGCCGACCCGGAGCGACGACGCCTGGCTCGCGGGGACGATCGCATCGGGCGGCGGGATGGGACCGCCTGGTTTGCCCGGAACGCACAGCCCCTCCTTGCCCGGCGCGGGAAGGGTCGGCGGTTCGGCGAACGCGGGTGCCGCCTCGAGGTCCAGCGAGTCGAGCAGGTCGCTCGCGTTCGCGTCGCGGTACGTCAGCGCGCCGAGGTTCCACTTGGTCTCGATCAGCTTCATGACCGAGGTGTGGTCGTGGACCACGGAGGAGACGTAGTTGCGCTTGGCGTACGGGGAGACGATCACCGTCGGCACGCGGAAGCCGTAGTGGTCGTACGCCCCGGTGATGTGTTCGGTGACGTCGACGCCGGGAGCGATGTTATCGGGCTTGATTGCGCGCGGCGGGGGCACGTGGTCGTAGTAGCCGCCGTGCTCGTCGTAGGTGTAGATGAGCACGGTGTCCTTCCAGTTCGGGCTGTTGAACACCGCGTTGACGACCTTGGAGACGAAGTTCTCGCCGTACGCGATGTCGTCGGGATTCTCCTCGGATTCGGCCGGGTCGTTGTTGAACCTCGGGTCGACGTAGCTCACCGCGGGTAGCGATCCCGCCGTGGCATCGCGGTAGAACTGGTCGATCGACACGAGGTTGCTCGCGTAGGTGGAGGTGTTCTTCAGGATCACGGCCGTTCCCGGCAGGTCGCTGAAATAGTTACGCCAGCTGATGCCGTACCGGTGCAGGCGGTCGAGGATCGTGCCGTTCGCGGGCCGGAACTTGTCGAGGTTCGACGTGCTTGTGCTGACGACGCCCGACGCGGTTCCGGCGATCAGGAAACGCCGGTTCGGGTATGTCTGGGCCTGGACGGAACAGAAGTACCGGTCGAGGAGCGGGAACGTTCCCGCGAGTCCGTAGTAGAAGGGGATGTCGCTCTTGTCCCAGTAGCCCATCGCGACCGGACCGCTCGCGCGCACGAAGCCGTCGTTGCGCCCGTTGTCGAACGCGGTGTGGCTCGCGATCCAGTTCTGACCGGGCGCGCCGTTGAGCTGGCAGGTCGAAGGCATGTGGAACGCGCGCAGGAGGCGCCCGTCGGGCATCGGGTTCGCGTCGAGGGGCCGACCGTTGGCGTCGAGCTTGAACCCGTCGCCCCGCCCCAGCATCCCGAAGCGGCCGTCGAAGGAATGGTTCTCCATCATCACGATGACGATGTGCTTGATCTTGGGCAGCGTCTCGGTGCCCTCGGGCAGTGTGGGATTCGGTCGAGACCCCGGTCGCCGTAGCGGCGCGGGCTTCACCGTCGTCGTCGAGCCCGCAACGCTCGCCGGCGGGTTCGGTTGGGACGACTTGCTCGAAGAAGAGCAGCCCGCGACCTCGGCGACGGCGACTCCGGCGCCGGCGACCGCGAAGCCTTTGAGCAGCGACCGTCGGCTCAGGGATTCCTCCAGTGAGTGCATGGCGAACGGTCTAGCCCGCCGTGCCAGGCTCCGCACGGCGGCGCGCCGCGGGGCGAGGCGCACAACTCAGTTCAGGTAGAGGATCACCGTGCCCGCGCCGTACTCGTCGACGGTGACCCGATAGGCCCGCCGGCCCCGAGGTGCCCGCCACAACTGCTTGATCTCCTCGCTGAGCTCGCCGGGTAGCTGATGCACCTGCGCGACATGCACCGCCGGCGTGTAATCGCCGTTCAGCCCGGTGCCGAGGGCGTCGGCGACCCGGCGGAAGGCGTCCACTGCCGCGTCATGCAGCGTCGACGCGCTGTTCGTCTCCTGGATCGTCGTCGCCTCGACCGCGGCAACGGCGCCTCCGACGAAGTTCACGGCATCGTGGTCGGCGAACGCGATCGCCGCCAGGGTGTTGCCCTCGGTGACGTACTCGACCATGACTCCGACGGGCTCGCGCTCGGGTTCGGCGGATTGCAAGCGCGTCACGCGGGCCGGCGCAGACGCGACGCCCATCAGGCACGCCTCGACGTCACCTTCGCTGGGTGCGGGATAGAGCGACGGCATCGTGCTCCGATCGCGTTCGGTGCTCAGCGCGCGGACGCCGGTTGCGGGATGAGCTCGGAGATCCGGATTCCGAATTCCTCGTCGATGACCACGACCTCGCCGCGCGCGATGAGCGTGCCGTTCACGAGAACGTCGACCGGCGCGCCGGCGGCCCGGTCGAGGTCGATGACGGCCCCGGGCGTGATCGAGAGCAGCTCGCGCACGGTCATGCGGCAGCGTCCCAGCTCGGCGGTGACACCCATCTCGACGTCGGCCAGCACGTAGGACGCGCTCGACGCGTCGGCGCCCCGCGCGCCGGGCGCAACGTCGGTGTCGGTCGTGGCCGTGTCCGCCGCGGCCGGGGTCGCGCCCGCGCCGAGACGAAGCTCGAGGCAGCCCAGCAACGTGCTGCCGTCGAGAAGCGGGTAGGCGGCGCGCGGTGCGGCGTCGTCATCGCCATCGCCTTCGATTTCCTGCGGGGACTCGAGGTCGATGTCGGCAACCGCCTGCTCGCCGACAACCCTCGCCGCCGCCTCCAGGGCGACCGCGCACGCGGTCAGCAGGATCTCGTCCGACGCGGCACGTTCGAGCGCTTCGGCGAAGGGCGCGGTTGCGACGAGCCTGATCGCGCCGCGCTCCCCGTCACGGGTCGTGAAGCGCACTTCGACCGTGCGCGGCGATTCCTCTCCGATCACCTCGGCTGCTGTCGGGCGCGGCGATCCGACGGTGAGGATCCGGTCGTCGCCGAGCGGCTGCTCCAGCGCGGCGGCGAGCGCGAACGCCCATTCGGGCGAGGCGAGCGCCTCGTCGAATTGGCTCATCGGGAAACCTGCCCCGTCATGCGTCCTCGATCGGCGCCGGCGAGCGAGAGTTGAGCCGCCTCGTGGGCGGGCGGCGCCGGGTTCCGGTCAGGCGCCGACCGGGGGGCGGTGGGGACAATTCG
>DATJAA010000262.1:0-6717 GCA_035516815.1 Acidimicrobiia bacterium
TCCCCGATCGAGACGCGTAACGGCCAGGACCTTCCGTCGTTCCTCGGCGACATCGTCAACGACTACGCGTTCGACGCGATCGCCCGGCGTCCCGACCCCCAGCGGATGCTGCGCGGCTACCACCAGGCCGCCGCCACGCTCAACCTCCTGCGCGCGTTCACGAAAGGCGGCTTCGCCGACCTGAATCGCGTGCACCAATGGAACCTCGAGTTCATCGCGTCCGGGCGGGAGGGACGCCGCTACGAGGAGCTGGCCGACGGCATCGAGCGCGCACTGCGCTTCATGGCGGCGTGCGGCATCGACCTCGCCCACGAGGTACAGCTGCACGAGGTCGACTTCTACACGTCCCACGAGGCCCTGATCCTCGGGTTCGAGGAGGCGCTCACCCGCCGCGACAGCCTCACCGGCGATTGGTACGACTGCTCGGCACACTTGTTGTGGATCGGTGAGCGAACGCGGCAGGTCGACGGCGCGCACGTCGAATTCCTTTCCGGCGTGCAGAACCCGGTCGGCGTGAAGCTCGGCCCCGACGCCACTCCCGAGGACGCGGTCGCGCTGTGCCGGCGGCTCGACCCTGCCCGCGAGCCGGGCCGGCTCGTTCTCGTGAGCCGCATGGGCGCGGACCGGGTCGCCGAGAACCTGCCGCCTTTGTTGCGGGCGGTCTCCCGGGCCGGTCATCCGGTCGTGTGGGCGTGCGATCCGATGCACGGCAACACGTACACGCACGAGAGCGGCTACAAGACGCGCCATTTCGACGCGGTGATGCACGAAGTCGAGCAGTTCTTTCTGGCGTGCCGCGCGGCCGATGTATGGCCGGGCGCGGCCCATATCGAGCTGACGGGCGACGACGTCACCGAGTGTCTCGGCGGCGGCGACGACCTCCGGGGCGAGCAACTCGAGGACAAGTACGAGACACGCTGCGACCCGCGCCTCAATGCCCGCCAGTCGCTCGACCTCGCGTTCCGTCTCGGCCAGCTCGTGCGGCGCTGACCTCGCAGCTCGCGCCGGGTGCGCTCAGCGGGGGTACGAATCGGCCGATCGGGTGTCATACGCTCGCGAGCTGAAGAGGGGCCACCGCCCGGCCCCGGAACGAGGTTTGTTCACGATGACGACCGACGCGACGCCGGCCCGGTCTCGCCTCGCCGAACTCGGGCCCAATGCGGGCCTGATCGACGAGATGTACCGCCTGTACCGCGAGAACCCGAACGCGGTTTCCGCCGGTTGGCGCGAGTTCTTCGCCGACTACGAACCGCGAGCTGAGGTCGCGATCGCGACCTCGGCCGCGGCGACCTCCGCACCTGCGCCGCCCCCGGTTGCGCCGGTTGCGCCGGCATCGGTGGTCGCGCCGGTCACACCGGCATCGGAACCCGCAGGGCGGCCGGCGGCCGGCGACTCCACCCGCGCCCCGGTCACACTCGACGGTGAGTCACCGCAAGTGTTGCGGGGCGCGTCGGCCCGGATCGTCGAGAACATGGAGGCGAGCCTCGGCGTGCCGACGGCAACGTCGGTGCGCGCCCTGCCCGCCAAACTGCTCGAGATCAACCGGCAGATCCTGAACAACCAGCTCGCGCGCGACCGCGGCGGCAAGGTCAGCTTCACGCACCTCATCAGCTTCGCGGTGGTACGAGCGCTCCGCACCGTGCCGAACATGAACGCGAGCTTCGGTTTCGTCGACGCTACTCCGAGTGTCGTGCGCCACGATCACGTGAACCTGGGGCTCGCGATCGACCAGCAGAAGTCGGACGGAACCCGCACCCTGCTCGTGCCGAATATCAAGAACGCCGACACGCTCGACTTCGCGTCGTTCCACGCCGCGTACGAAGACCTCATCCGCCGCGCCCGCACCAACAAGCTGACGCTCGACGACTTTGCGGGAACGACCGTTTCCGTCACGAACCCGGGAACGATCGGCACTCTGCACTCCGTGCCGCGCCTCATGCCCGGTCAGGGAGTGATCGTGGGCGTGGGCGCGATCACGTATCCGCCCGAGTACGAGGGCGCCGATCCGCAGACACTCGCGGAGATCGGCGTGAGCAAGACCGTCACCCTCACGAGCACCTACGACCATCGGATCATCCAGGGCGCCGAGAGCGGCGAGTTCCTCGCGACGATCCATGATCTCCTGCTCGGCGGCGGCGCGTTCTACGACGACATCTTCGCGAGCTTCGGCGTGCCCTACGAGCCCGCGCGCTGGTCGGCCGACCGCAGTCCGGTCGAGGGATCGATCGAGGCGCAGGACAAGATCATCGCGGTCCAGCAGCTCGTGAACATGTACCGGGTCCGGGGCCATCTGATCGCGAACCTCGATCCGCTCGGCCTGAAGGAGCCGCGCACTCACGAAGAGCTCGACCCCAATCATTGGGGCCTGACGATCTGGGATCTCGACCGCGAGTTCCCCACCGGGGGGCTCGCAGGTCGCGACCACATGAAGCTGCGCGACATCCTTGGCGTACTACGCGACGCGTACGCGCGCACCATCGGCGTCGAGTACATGCACATCCAGGAGCCGGATCAGAAGGCGTGGATCCAGCAAGAGGTCGAAGGCGTTCACGGCGAGACGAGCCTGGACGACAAGCGGCGCATCCTTTCCGCCCTGAACGGCGCCGAAGCCTTCGAACGCTTCCTCCACACGAAGTTCCTGGGTCAGAAGCGCTTCAGCCTCGAAGGCGCGGAAACGCTCATCCCGATGCTCGACTTCCTCATCGACGGCGCGGCGAACGACGGGTTCGAGGAGGTCGTGATCGGCATGGCGCACCGCGGGCGGCTCAACGTGCTCGCCAACGTCATCGGGAAGTCGTACGAGCAGATCTTCCGTGAGTTCGAAGGCGAGCTCGATCCGAACGTTCCTCAGGGCTCGGGCGACGTGAAGTACCACGTCGGCGCGACGGGAAAGTTCACGTCGTCGTCCGGCGCGTCGATTGTGATCACCCTGGCCGCGAACCCGAGCCATCTCGAGGCGGTCGACCCGGTCGTCGAGGGCATGGCCCGGGCGAAGCAGGATCGTCTGGGTGACACGGGTCACGACCACGTGCTCTCGGTGCTCATCCACGGCGACGCAGCCTTCGCCGGCCAAGGCGTCGTCGCGGAGACGCTCAATCTCTCCGAGCTTCCGGGTTACGACGTCGGCGGCACCGTGCACGTCGTCGTGAACAATCAGGTGGGCTTCACCACGAAGCCCGGGTTCGCCCGGTCGACGGTGTACGCGACCGACATCGCCAAGGCGGTTCAGGCGCCGATCTTCCACGTGAACGGCGACGATCCCGAAGCCGCGGTGCGCACGATCCGGCTGGCGTTCGAGTTCCGCAACGCCTTCAAGAAGGACGTCGTGGTCGATATGGTGTGCTACCGGCGCTACGGCCACAACGAGAGCGACGAACCGGCCTTCACCCAGCCACACATGTACGAGTTGATCGGGAAGCGCCGCTCGATCCGCAAGCTGTACACGGAGTTGTTGGTGAACCGCGGCGATCTCACGCTCGAAGAGGCCGAACACGCGCTCGACGACTTCCGCGCGCGCATGGAGGAGGCCTTCGACGAGACGAAGGCGAGCACTCGCCCCCGCGCCGCACTGACCGCCGTCGCACCGGAGCCGGCGCCCGCATACATCGATACGGGCGTCCCGCGTGCGCGACTCGACCAGGTCGTGACGGCCCTCACAACCTTCCCGGACGGGTTCGAACCGCATCCGAAGCTCGCGCGGATCCTGGCGAATCGCCGGACCGCGTTCGACGGCGACCAGGTCGATTGGGCGCTCGCCGAAGCGCTCGCGTTCGGATCGCTGTTGCTCGAAGGCACACCCGTGCGGGTCGCCGGCCAGGACACGCGACGCGGCACCTTCAGCCAGCGCCATGCAACCGTCGTCGACCATCGGACCGAGCAGGAGTACACGCCGCTCGAGCACCTCGGCAACGACGCCGCGCCGTTCATGATCTACGACTCGGTGCTCTCCGAGTTCGCCGCGCTCGGCTTCGAGTACGGCTATTCCGTCTCCGATCACGACGCGCTCGTGTGTTGGGAGGCGCAGTTCGGCGATTTCGACAACGGCGCCCAGACGATCATCGATCAGTTCATCGTTGCCGCGGAAGACAAGTGGGGCCAGCGCAGCGGTCTCGTGATGCTGCTCCCCCACGGCTTCGAAGGGCAGGGCCCGGAGCACTCGTCGGCGCGTCTCGAGCGCTTCCTGGTGCTGTGCGCGCAGGACAACATCCGCGTCGTGTACCCCACGACGTCCGCGCAGTACTTCCACGTCCTGCGGCGACAGGTGCACGATCCCACCCGTAAGCCCCTCGTCATCATGACGCCGAAGCGGTACCTACGGATGCCGGCGACCGCCTCGCCTGTGGCGGCCTTCACGACGGGTGGGTTCGAACCTGTGCTCGACGACCCGTCACCCCCGGCACAGGTCGACCGCGTCATCTTCTGCAGCGGCAAGTTCGGTCAGGAGTTGCTCGCGCGCCGCGACACCGACGGGACGCGTGTGGCAGTCGTGCGGCTCGAGCAGCTCTACCCGTGGCCACGCGCCGAGTTGGAATCGGTGCTCTCGCGCTACACGGACGCCGAGATCGTGTGGGCGCAGGAGGAGCCCGGCAACATGGGCGCCCGCTACTTCGCCCGTCGCCGGCTGGAAGAGATCGCGTCCGGCCGAGCGGTCGACGTCATCGCACGCATCGAGAGCCCGAGCCCGGCGACCGGGAGCTCCACGGTGCACGACGCCGAGCAACTTGCCTTGCTCGACACCGCGATGGAGATCGGCAACTGAATCGGATGCCACGGTCGTAGCAGTGCGCGGAGCCCGACGGGCGGGAGGGTGACGATGGAGAGCGACGAGCCACGCCGATGGCGCGTGGCGGGTCCCTTGCTCGGAGTGCTGCTCGTGGTGACGGTCGGCGTGTCCGCGGTTGCCATCGTCAAGCACCGCGACCGGGGCCGGGGCGCGGTCGTGCGTTCCGACGGGAAGGAGGTCTCACTGACCCGACTCACGCACGTTCAGTTGATCGTCGTACCGGCGAGTACACGCGTCGCGGCGATGTTGGACACGTCATCCGTCGTCGCACGGTATGCCGGTTTGTCGCGCGGCGTGCGCGGGTACGAACTTCCGCCCGCGTCGATCCGTCCGGCGTTGTGCGAGCTGGAGGGTAGCGACGGCTATGCGGTGCAGACGTCCCGACCCGTCTCGGGGGCGGCCCGCCGGCTGCGCCAGTCGCTCGCGGGTGCCGCGTCCGTGTTCGACGTCTCGGCCGCGCTCGGCGACGACCTGCAGATCGTCATGCGCCCCGGGACAACGCCGAAGGCAATCTCGATCGTCCGGGCGCGGCTCACATCCGATCCCGAGGTACAGGGATTCCGCTACGTCGACAGAGCGCGCGCCTACACCATCTTCGAGCGCGATTTCCCGAGCCAGGCCGCGGCGACCCGACAGCAAGACCCCCGGTTCACGGCGTCGTTCAGCGTCGACGTCAACGATGGCGCGTCCATTGCGGAGATGCGCAACCGGTACGGACGGCTCGGCGGCGTGGGCGCGGTGACGACGTTCGACGGCACGACAATGGCGATGACGTCGAAGACGGCTGCGGCGGTGCCCGCTGCCGCCGGCCATTCGAACTGCAACCGTCCGTAGCGCAGGTGGCGCGTCAGCGCGAGCGGAGCACCTTCCAGCCGACATAGCCCGCGCCGATGCCGAACGCGATCGAGATCACCGCGAGCGTGTCGTGGACGACCTTGAAGCTGATCGGATGATCCTGGCGCCCGATGATCACGATGAGCGTGATCCAGATGTAGAGCGACCAGACGCACAGCGCGATGAGGAACCAGGCAGCGCGGCGGGTCACTCCGTGAAGGCTACGGGTGCGACGCGTGCGCTACCGCATCGAGGCAGCGGCGGATGTTCTCGGGTGAGCCGTTCGTCAGGGGGAGCCTCAGGTCGGGGGTCGCAATGCGGCCCTGCGCGTGCAGCACCCCCTTGAAGATCGCCGGATTCGGGTCGGCATATGCGGCGCGGATCACCGGCAGCAACGCCTCCGCGTGGGCGCGGCCGTCCTCGATCTTGCCCGCGAGCCCGCATTCGATCATGGCGACGAAGCGCTCGGTGCACAGGTGCGCCGCCGCGGAGATCGTGCCGACCGCACCCATGCACATGAGCGGGAACAGCAGTGTGTCCTCGCCACCCAGCACACCGAAGCCATCGGGTGCGTTGGCGAGCACCTCGAGCGTGTCGGCATCGAGCGTGGCGACGGCCTGCTTCACGCCCGCGATGTTCGGGACCGAGGCCAGCTCGAGGAGTCCGGTAGCACCGAGATCGCGACCCGTTCGGGACGGGATGTTGTACACGACGACCGGAACCGGACTCTCGGTTGCGACCGCGCGGAAGTGCGCGACGATTCCCGCGACCGACGGCCGGACGTAGTAGGGAACGACGACGAGCGCGCCCACGACATGGGGCACGCCCGCGAGCTCCGCCGTGGCGCGGATCGTCGCATCGGTGTTGTTCGAGCCGGTACCGACGATCACCCGCAAACCGGCCGCGCCGCACGCCCGCGCGACGGCATCGATCACGACGTGCTTCTCGCCCGCGTCGAGCGAGCTCGCCTCGCCCGTGGTTCCGAGTGCCACGATGCCGCTGACTCCGGCGGTCGCGTACTCGTGGCACAACCGCTCGATGGCCGCGACGTCGACGGCGCCTCGGGCGTCGAACGGCGTGATGAGGGGAACCCACACGCC
>DATJAA010000263.1:0-9494 GCA_035516815.1 Acidimicrobiia bacterium
GACGTGCCCACGACGAGCGGGGCGCCCACTCGAGCAGCGATGCGAGGCAGCGCGCGCAAGATCTCGAGGTTCTGCTCGGGCGTCTTGGCGAAGCCGATGCCGGGATCGGCGAAAAGCGCGCGCATGTCGACGCCGGCTGCGACCGCGCGATCGACGCGATCACGCAGTTCGTCGCCCACCTCGGCGACGACGTCGGCGTAGCGCGCTTCACCTTGCATGGTGCGCGGAGTTCCCCGCATGTGCATCGCGATATACGCGGCACCGGCACCGGCGACGACGCCCAGCATGGCGGGGTCGGCCGTCCCCCCCGAGACGTCGTTGACGACGGCCGCGCCCGCGTCGAGCGCGGCGCGGGCGACCTCGGCCTTGGTCGTGTCGACGCTGACGGGAATCTCCGCGCGGTCGGCGAGCGCGGCGATCACGGGAAGCACCCGGCGCGCCTCCTCGCGGGCATCGACCGGATCGGCGCCGGGGCGCGTCGACTCTCCGCCCACATCGATCACAGCGGCGCCGGCTGCAGCGAGCGCGAGCCCGTGGCGGATTGCCGCGCCGGCGTCGATGAATCGCCCTCCGTCGGAGAAGGAATCGGGGGTGACGTTGACGATCCCCATGACTCCCCGCCGCGGCAGATCGGCGACGAGGAGACGGGGAACCGTGGTCACCGCCGGAGGTTATCCAACCCTTCAGGAGCGACCGATGGACGGCCCGATGAGTGCCATGACCTCGGCCCGGGTTGCCGCACTGTCCTTGAAGAGGCCCCGCACCGCCGAGGTGATGGTCAGGGTGCCCGGTTTGCGCACCCCTCGCATCGACATGCACAGGTGCTCGGCTTCGATCATCACGAATGCGCCGCGAGGCTGAAGAGCCTCGACGATGGCGTCCGCGATCTGTGTGGTGAGCCGCTCTTGCACCTGAGGCCGCTTGGCGAAGCCGTCGACCAGGCGCGCCAGCTTCGACAGACCGGTGATCCGGCCGTCGTCACCCGGTATGTACGCGACGTGCGCGCGCCCGTGAAACGGCGCCAGATGGTGCTCGCACATCGAGTAGAGCGCGATGTCGCGCACGAGCACCATCTCGTCGTGGTTCGCTTCGAACGTGACGATGAGATGGCGCGCCGGGTCTTCGTGCAGTCCGCTGCAGATCTCGGCATACATCTCTGCGACACGCTGGGGCGTGCGGACGAGCCCGTCGCGGTCGGGGTCCTCGCCGATCGCGAACAGCATCTCGCGCACGGCCCTCGCAAGCCGTTCGAGGTCGACTCCTGACTGCGCGTCAGTCACGTGAGCTGCTGCTCCGACGAACCCGTGTATTCGGCGATGAACGGCAGGTTTCGGTAGCGCTCGTCGACGTCGAGTCCGTAGCCGATGACGAACTTCGGCGGTATGCGAAAGCCGATGTACTTCAGGTCGGGTTCGGTCTTCTGCAGCCCCTCCTTCACGAGGAGCGCGCACACCTCGAGCGACGCGGGGCCGCGGGCGCGCAGGTTCTTGCGGAGGTACGCGAGCGTCAAGCCGGAATCGACGATGTCTTCGACGATCAGCACGTGTCGGCCGGTCAGGTCGAGGTCGAGGTCCTTCATGATGCGCACGACGCCACTCGTGCGCGTCGACGAGCCGTAGGACGACACAGCCATGAAGTCGAACTCGACCGGGAGGTCGATCGCGCGCGCGAGGTCGGCCATGAACATGAACGCGCCCTTGAGAATGCCGACGAGCAGCGGAGGATTGGCGTCGTAGTCGGCTGCGATCTCCTTACCGAGGTCGCGGATGCGCTGCTGCAGCTCGTGCTCGTCGACGACCATACGGCCGATGTTCGGGTCGTTCATGTCGCTTTCGACTCCGCGCTCAGCCAGAGGTACCGCCGGGTGCTCGTCGTGACCCGGACACGATGATCGATACGGTAACCGACGACCCAGATCGGTTCTGTTGTCGCGACTATCGGCGTCCGCGCGCGGTGCTCGGCGGCGACACCGGCCTCGGCGAGCGCGTCGCGCACGAGTTTCGACCCGCTGCGGCCGAGCGGACGAAAGCGCTCGCCGGCGAGCACACCGCGGACCGTCACCGACTCGGGCACTCGGTCGGCATCGCAGACGGCGAGCGCGCGGCCGTCGGGCCACGCGACCGGCGCCGCGTGTTCGATCCAGGCCTCGACCTCGACCTCGCCGAAACGGGTCCGGCCCGGCAGGTTCAGCGCGACCGGCACCGGGTCGGGCGGCGCCGCGCCCGCTCGGGGCGCGTCGACCATAACGAGTCGGCCGCGGACGCGCTCGACGCGCCTGCCTCCGGACACCTCCGCGGCCCGGGCCTCGCCGCGTGCCACCGCGAGCACCCGCTCGACGGTGGCCGACGACGGCGGCGCGGGTGTCGACAACCAGCGACGTACTACGCGCCGGGCGAGCGCGACGGGGAGTGCGTCGAGAGCGCGGGCGTCGTCGGGTGAGTGTTGCGACGCGAGCGCGTCGAGCAGATCGTCGTCGTCGCGCAGGAGCTCGGCCTGGCGTGCGAGCACTTCGACGATGTCGCGCGCGGCGCCCTGCTCCAGCTGCGGGATCACCTCGCGACGCAACCAGACGCGCCGATGGTGCAACTCGTCGTTCATCGGGTCGTGCACCGGAACGAGCCGGAGTCGCGCGCACAGCTCGCGTGTTTCGCGGCGCCGGGCTGCGAGCAGCGGCCGGCGGATCGTGCCGCGCCGCTCGGGCATTCCGGCGAGGCCCGCGGCGCCCGCGCCGCGGAGCATCTGCAGTAGGACCGTCTCGGCCTGGTCGTCGCGCGTGTGCGCGACGAGGATCGCCTCGGCACCGAGCGCGGCACGCGCCCGCTCCAGTGCCTCGTAGCGCGCATCCCGGGCCCGGCCCTCGAGGTTCGCCCCGCCCGCGACCTCGACCCGTTCGACGTGAGCACGGCCACCGAAGCGTGCGGCCGCCGCGGCGACGGTGCGTGCGTCGTGCGCGGAACCCGGTCGGAGGCAATGGTCGACGTAGACCGCGTGCACGTCGAGGCCCCGCTCACATGCGAGTACGAGCAATGCCAGCGAGTCGGCGCCGCCGCTACACCCCACGACGACGGTCGCACCGACGGCGAGGTCGTCGAGGACGCGCGAGAGGTTCACACGCGTGCCGCGTCGACCCGCGCGAGCCAGCTCGCAGGCTGGGCGAGCTCGGCGACGGTCGGGAGGTTCTCCGGCGCGTGCCACACGGCGTCGAACGCGTGGCGACCCCCGAGGTCGTACACGCCGCGCACGAAGTTCTCGCCGACTTCGTACTGCTTCATCTTCTGCTCGATACCGAGGAGCTTCTGAATCGTTCCGGTGATGCCGCCCATCTTCCGGCGCTGCGAGAGCACACGCGACATGCGCTCCTGCCCGGCGACGTGCTCGCGGCCCAGATCGTCCATCACCACGTTGCCGTGGCCTTCGAGCACGGACATGAGCGCTTGCACCTTGCCGAGAACCCCGCGTTGCTCGGGCGATGCGAACAAGCCGACCAGGCCACCCTCGTCGAGGGGATTACGACCGGCGCGGACCTCTTCGACCGCGGTGGAGACCGCGCGGAACATGGTGCGCGGATCGGGGTCGACGAGCTCCAACGCCTCGTGCACGAGCCCGAGGAAGTATCCGCGCATCCAGGGAACGCCGGTGAACTGTGACCGGTGCGTGACCTCGTGAATCGCAATCCAGAGCCGGAAGTCGGCCGGGCGGAACGCGAAGCGCTTCTCCAACGACAAGATGTTGGCGCCGACGTAATACACCGCGTCGGAAGCGACACCGAACGCGTCGTCGGAGTCGTCCGGTACGAGCAGGTCGTACTGGCCGAGCACGCGCTGTGCGATGTACCCCAGAAGCCCGCCGAGCTCCGTCGCCGCGACACGGCGGCTCACGGGAGCGAACGGGTTGTGTGCGAGGCGCTCGCCGAAGCGCTGCATGAGCGGATCGAGCAGCGACCGCATCGACGCGATGTTCGATTCGACCCACTCGCGACGATCGAGGACCCGTGCCGACGCATGGCCCGGCGCGCGGAGCCCGGTGTACTGCGCGACGAGATCCTCGGCGTGAACGGTCATGCCGTCGAAGTCGGTCTGCAGCGATGCACCGAGGTACGAGTCGGCGAGCGGATCGCGCCCGGCGACGAACTGCGCCACCCGCCGAGCCGTCGCCCAGTCGACGGGATCGGGCGCCCGCCCTGCTCCGCCGGCGGGTTCGCTCACTTGCGGGGGCGACCCTTCGTCTCGAGGCGACCGACCTTGACCCAGTAGCCGACGACCAGTTGCATCACCACAGCGAAGAAGCCGATCGAGAGCAACGGGGCGATCCAGTAGAACCAGAGCTTGCCGCCGGTGTGGTGGAAGAAGATGTAGAACCCGAGCACGAGCCCGACGATCCCGACGAGCATGCCCAAGATGAGCATGCTGATGGTGGACGCCCTCACCGTTCCTCCTCGGACTGCAATGCCGTCATCGTAGAAGCCGTCACCGGCATCGTAGAGGCCAAGCGGGCCGCGGGGTCAGTCGGAGGTCGGGGCGGGTGCGTCGGTGATCCCGAGCGCGACTGCGATGCGGTTCTTCAGGTCGGCGGGCACGTCCTCGGTGCATTTGGAGATGATGACGCGGCGAAGCTCGATCTCGAAGGTGAAACCCTGCGCGCAGGGCGGGCACTCGTCGAGGTGCCGTGTGATCGCCCGCCGCTTCCAAACGGTCAGCTCGCCGTCCAGATATTCGTATACGCGCAGGTGCGCTTGTCCACAGTCCATCGCGTGCGTCACCCCCCGGTCGCCGACTCGACCCGCGGTCGGAGGTTGTTGCGTTCGGCGTAGTCCCACAGCTTCTTCTGCAACGCTCGCCGCCCCCGATGTATGCGGCTCATCACCGTGCCGATGGGCACGTCGAGGATGTCCGCGATCTCTTTGTACGAGAAGCCCTCGACGTCGGCGAGGATCACCGCCATCCGGAACTGCTCCGGAATCGACTCGAGTGCATCCTTCACCTCCGAGTCGGGAATGCCCTCGAGCACCTCGGCCTCGGGCGTGCGTGTCGCGTCGGCGGCCTCGAGGCCGCCCAGGCGACGGAAGATGTAGAAGTCCTCGACGTCGTCGAGATCGACTTGCTCGGGCCGGCGCTTCTTGGCGCGGTACTGGTTGATGAAGGTGTTGGTGAGGATCTTGTAGAGCCACGCCTTGAGGTTCGTGCCCTCACGGAATCCCTCGAACCCGCGATACGCGCGCAGGAAGGTCTCCTGGACGAGGTCCTCGGCGTCGGTCGGGTTACGCGTCATCCGGAGCGCTGCCGCGTAGAGAGCCGACATGTACGGCATTGCCTGCTCAGCGAAGCCCGCCGGGTCGGCCATGGCAGCAGGGTACCGGGCCGATCCCGCCTTCCGGCCCCCGCCGGTCAGCTGTGACTGCTCAGGTCGTAGATCGTCGTGCCGCCGACCGTCCGGGCCGTGAAGTTTTCCTCGACCCACTGTGTGATGGCGCTGGATGTGCTCGAAGACGTGCCACCCGGCGCGCCGACCCCGCCGCCACCTCCAGCGGCGATGAAGTAGTGAATGTCGCCGGCGCGCACGTACTCCTGGAACTGGGCGAGGCTGGGCGCGGGATCGGTGCCGTTGAACCCGCCGATCGCCATGACGGGCCGTCCGGACGCCAGCTGGTAGCCCGCGGCGTTGTTGGCGCCGACCGCGGCGGCCGTCCACCGGAAGCCGACGCTCGCGCGGAACAGCTCGGTGATGGCGGCACTCGGTGTGGACCCGTTGAGCAGGCCGCCGATGCCGCCGGCGCCTGCGCCGGGACCGAGTCCGGCGCTGCCGGGCGCACGTCCGGCTCCGCCCGCTCCCCCGCCCGCGACCGCGCCCGCGCCCGGGAACGCGCCCGGGAACCCACCGCCCGGAGCTCCGCCGCCGGGGAAACCTCCCGCGCCTGCGCCACCGGGGAACGCGCCGCCCCCGGCTCCCGGCGCCGTACCGCGCGGACCGAAGCCGCCGGATAGGCCGGCGGCGCGGCCCGGGCCCGCGGTCGGCAGCGCACCGCTGTGCGGTTGGCGAACCGTCGACAACGTGTATGCGGCCGGCGCGGACATGCCCAAAAGGACGGCCCCCGTCGCGACGGCGACCGCCGCGCGCCCGCGCAAGCCTGGCGAGATCGCGACGACGGCGGCGACGACGAGCCCACCTATCAGCACGACGCTCCGCAACAGCGGCAACCAGTCGGGAGTCCGGCGCAACAGGACGTACGACCAGAGTGAGGTCACCGCGATCGTGATCCCGAGAAGGACGCGCACGAGCGGATGGTCGCGGTGCGCCCAGAACATGGTCGCGCCGATGCCGACGATCGCGCCGATCGCGGGTGCGAGCGCGACGGAGTAATACTCGTGAATGATCCCTTGGCCGAGCGAGAACGCGAGACCGGTGATCACGAGCCACCCGCCCCACAACACCAGCGCGGCACGTGTGCGATCGGTGCGCGCCCGGGTCGCGGTGAACGCGAGACCCGCAACGAGGAGCAGCAGCGCGGCCGGCAGCAGCCACGAGATCTGGCCGCCGAACTGCGCGTTGAACATCCGCGTGAGACCCGTCGGACCCCACCTGCCGGTCGCGGCCGCGCCGCCACCCACACTGCCCGATTCGTTCCCGGTCAGACGTCCGAATCCGTTGTAGCCGAACAGCACGTTCCAGAAGCTGTTGTTCTGCGAGCCGCCGATGTACGGACGGCTCGATGCCGGCCACAGTTGGGCGATCGCCACCCACCAGCCGCCCGCGACGAGTGTCGTCAGCCCGAGCAGCACGACGTGCCAAACGCGGCGGGCGAGACGAGGCGGGCCCGCGAGGAGGTACGCCAGCCCGAAGGCGGGTAGCACGAGGAACGCCTGCAGCTCCTTGGCGAGGAATCCCATTCCCACGAGTGCGCCCGTCGCGACGATCCAGCGCGTCCGGCCGTCCTCGAGCGCGCGTGTCAGCGTGTACGCGCCCGCGACGAGCAACAGCACGAGCAAGGCGTCGGGGTTGTTGAAGCGGAACATGAGCGCGGCTACGGGCGTCAGCGCGAACACGACGCCGGCGAACAGCGCCGCGGCGGGCGAAAACCACCGCTTGATCGCCGCGTACAGGAACGCGACCGCGGCGACACCTTCGAGCGCCTGCGGCACGAGAACGCTCCATGCGTTGACGCCGAAGATGCGACCCGAGATCTCCATCACCCACAGCGAAGCGGGTGTCTTATCGACGGTGATGAAGTTCGACGCGTCGGTCGAGCCGAAGAAAAAGGCCTTCCAGCTCTTCGTACCGGCTTGTACCGCGGCCGAGTAATAGGAGTTCGCCCAGCCCGAAGCGCCGAGCCCCCACAGGTACAGGATCGCCGTGACGGCGAGCAGCGCCAGCAGCGCGGGCCGGACCCACGAGGGGTCGGAGTCCGGACCGCGCCACAGGCGTCCGATGCGCGACCGCCCCCGATCGGGGAGCACGGAGGCGGTCGACGCGCCGGTCTGAGGGTCTTCCTCGAGGCGGGGTGGGGTGACGGTGGTCATGCGACCTGCTCCTTCGGTGGGGCATCGGCCGGCGCAGCGTCTGATCCGGTCTCGGCCGGTGCGCTTTCGGCTGGTGCGGCGGCGAACAGAACCCGGTCGAGTACTGCGAACTGCACGAGCCACAGCGCGCCGAAGACGGCGAGATCGGCGAGCGGGAGCGCGACCGCGCGCGCCGACACCGACCACGACCGCGCGACCGAAGCGACCGCCGACACGGCCACGGTCGACGCCACCAGCCCGGCCAGCGACAGTGTCCAGAAGGGAAGCACCTCGGCAACGACGTCACTGCGACCGCGACGGCCCCAGACCCATCGCCGATTCGCGGCGTACGACGGCGCGATGCCACAGCAAACGGCGACGACATTGGCCGGCCCGGCCGGCACGCCCGCACCCAGCGCCAGCGCGACGAGGACAACGGCGCTGAGCAGGGTCGTGCCGACCGAGACGAGGAGGCAGCGGGACATGCGGCGTGCGACATTCCGCTGCGGGAGGAATGGCAACGCGATCACCGGGAACCCCCGATGACGGCGAATCGCGCGATGGCCAGCAAGGACCACGAGGTGATGAGCACCGCGACCTGGGCGCCGAGGTTCGTCGTGACCGCGTCGACGAGCGCGAGCGCGATGCTCGTCGCGACGATAGATACGCCGTACAGCGCGAATGCGCGCGACCAGCGAGGTCGCGCGCGTCTCTCGGTGAGCCTCGCGTTGGCCCATGCGTTCGCGACGAACGTCGCGGTGACGGCGAGGATGTTCGCAGGGATCGCGCCCAGCGCGCCGCGTGCCGACAAGAAGATCACCAGCGAGACCGCCGTGCTGGCGACGCCGATGAGCGAGAACGAGACGAAGCGCCGGCCGAAATCGTCTGCGAGTGGTTGGCGGGCGAGGGGCCCGAGATCGACACGACCTCGCCCGCGCGCGAACCGCGCCACCATCCTGGCCGTCCCCTTGAGATCACCCATGGCCGTCGGCAGCACCTGGACCCGGCTGTCGCTGTCGTCGACCCAGTCGACCGGCACCTCGCAGATCCGCAGACCATTGCGCTCGGCGAGGAGCAGTAGCTCCGTATCGAAGAACCAGCCGTCGTCCTCGACGGCCGGTAGGAGCCTCCATGCGACGGCGGTGCGCACGGCCTTGAAGCCGCACTGCGCATCGCGCACGCGCGTGGCAAGCAGCGTGCGCAGGATCAGGTTGTAGCTGCGGGAGATGATCTCGCGCTTCGGATGCCGGGCAACCTTCGAGCCGGGCGCAAGCCGGCAGCCGACGGCGACATCCGAGTGTCCGGATACGAGCGGGGCCACGAGGGGGAGCAACGCGTCGAGGTCGGTGGAGAGGTCGACGTCCATATATGCGACGACCTCGGCGTCACTTGCGCTCCACGCGGTGCGCAGCGCGAGTCCACGGCCCTTCCGATCGAGATGCAGCGCCCGGATCCCCGGGAGCGTGCCCGCGAGTGCCTCCGCTTGTGCTCTCGTGTCGTCCGTCGAGGCGTTGTCGACGATCGTGATCCGCCACGTTAACGGGAAGCGCGCCGTCAGGTACTCGTGCAGGCGCCGGACCCCCGGACCGAGGGCGCGGGACTCGTTGTAGACGGGGACGACGATGTCGACGAGCGGGGCCGACGCCTCCGGCGCGGCGGCCGTAACCGCAGCGTCGAGCTCGCGCACGGCTCGGATGCTCGGAATCGATCCCACCCGGTGACGATCGCCCGGGCAGTTCGGCCGGATCTTGGAGGCGGTGAAGAATCAGGTGAGAAACCGGTCCGAAGCTTGCCGCCCATCGCACCTTTGGTCGGTCGATGCATCGCACACATTTGTGGGTCCGGCGGATACCGTCTCAACCGGATCTGAATGCCGCCGCCGGGCGGGATACCGGGCGGCCTTTGCTGGGAGGCACGGATGACAGGGCGGGCGCGCATGCACACGACCGGGCAGCGGCGGCGAAGGGCGGTCGTCTCGGCCGCCTCGCTGGCGACCATCGC
>DATJAA010000264.1:0-3423 GCA_035516815.1 Acidimicrobiia bacterium
GAGTACGACGCCGCGGGCGCGCCGTGGCGGACCCAGGACGTGGTGCGCCGCATCGCCACGACGCTCTACTCGGCGACGCCGAACGGCGAGCCCGGCAACGACGATCTCGGCGCGCTCGCGTCGTGGTACGTGTGGGCGGCGATCGGTCTCTACCCGGAGACGCCCGGCAGCGCGAACCTCGTGCTGTCGAGCCCGATGTTCTCGCACGTCGTGATCGCGCTCGGTTCGGGCCGCACGCTCACGATCGACGCGCCCGGCGCGTCCTCGGCCAATCGCTACGTGCAAGCGCTGCAAGTTCAGGGCACGGAGGCGCCCGCGGCGTGTGGCGTCGCGGCGCGCGCCTACCAGTGTCCGTGGCTGGCGGCCTCGGTGACGCGCACCGGCGCGCACCTCACGTACACACTCGGACCCGCCCCGAACCGGCATTGGGCCGCCGCTCCCGCGGCGGCGCCGCCTTCGATCACGTCGACCGGGTCGTCGAGCAGCGGGTAGCCGGTGACACTACGGAACCGTCAACACTACGAGCAGCCGCTGGTGCTGCCGCAGCTCGGGCACGCGTAGCAGCTACCGGCGCGCTGCATCATGTCGCCGCACACGTGACACAACACCATCTCCCGGCTCGGCGACACCGGCGCGGCCGCCGCCTTCGGCGCCTGCTTGCGCCGCAGTGCGTCCGACGGGGCGCGGTCTTCGGGCGGGAGGTCCATGGACGTCGCGCTCGGCGTTGTCGCCTCCTCTACTCCCGGCAACGTCGGCTGCAGACGCTCCCCGACCGTCATGATCCCCATCGCCTCGCGCTTGTCGCGATCGACGTACTCGACCGCCAGGCGCCGGAAGATGTAGTCGACGAGACTCGTCGCGAACCGGATGTCGGGATCGTCGGTCATCCCCGCCGGTTCGAAGCGGACGTTCGTGAACTTCTCGATGTAGGCCTCGAGCGGAACGCCGTACTGCAGGCCCATCGACAAACCGATCGCGAACGCGTCCATGATGCCGGCGAGCGTCGAGCCCTGTTTGGCGACCTTCAAGAACACCTCGCCCGGACGGCCGTCCTCGTACTCGCCCACGGTCACGTAGCCCTGACAGTCGGCGACGCGGAACGAGAACGTCTTGCTCGTGCGGGTGCGCGGCAGCTTCTGGCGCACCGGCTCCTGGACGATGACGGTCTCGATGATCCGCTCGACTTCTTGCGTGAGCGCTTCGGAGGTCTTCTTCTGCGTCGACAGCGGCTGGCCGACCTTGCAGTTGTCGCGGTAGAGAGCGACGGCCTTGAGACCCAGGCGCCACGACTCGATGTACAGGTCCTCGACCTCTTCGACCGTGATCTCTTCTGGAACATTGACCGTCTTCGAAATGGCGCCCGAGATGAACGGCTGGACCGCCGACATCATCTTCACGTGCCCCATGTGGTGGATCGTGTTGTCACCCATCGAGCATGCGAACACGGGCAGGTGCTCGTCCTTGAACACCGGCGCACCGATGATCGACTTGTGCTCGTCGATGTAGGTGACGATCTGTTCGATCTCCGCCGGGTTGTAACCGAGTTTGTCGAGCGCGCGAGGGATCGTCTGATTGACGATGAACATCGTGCCGCCCCCCACGAGCTTCTTCGCCTTCGTGAGCGCGAGGTCGGGCTCGATGCCCGTCGTGTCACAGTCCATCATCAAGCCGATGGTGTTGTGCGACACGAATCCGTTCGCGACATACGTCACGTTTTCGGGCACGGACAGGTCGTAGGTGAACTCCTCGTCGCCGAGGGTCGCGGACGCAACCGTGTCGTAGAAGAACCCGAGCAGCTTGCCGAGCTCCGGATCGCCGGTGCGATCGAACAACTCAGTCGCGGTCCGGCGCGATACGCGACCTCGCCCGACCTCCATCAGGAGCGCTCGCCGCAGCCGGTCGTTCGCGGGCGCGAGTCGGTTGACGAGGGCGCGGGAGACGGGGATGTGATCTTGGCGCGTGGCCTGACGCCCCTCGCTCCGCGCGACCTTTGCCGATTTGCGACCGCTTATGAAGCCGACGTCGTCGAGCCAACCCGAGTGGTACGACGTGTTGAGGAGTCTCAGCACCGAAACCGCTGAACCGCGACCGCTTGTGCGCGGCGCGCGCGTCGTGGGGAACCCGAGAGCAAGCAACAGCGATTGCACGTCGTCCGCGAACGACCGGGAGGCCGTCGTCCACGTCGGGATCCCGACCGTCACTGTGCCATCGGCCTCGAAGAGGCCGCGGAGGAACGCGCCGTAGATCTCCCGGTCGTTCGTGTAGAGCACCGCGTCGGGAATGTGCGGCGTCCAGCCTTCGCCGGCGTGACCCTCGAAGGGCGCGTGTTTCGCGAACCCACTCGCCCGCCACCAATCGGTGAGGCGCACGGAATCGAAGCGCACCTCGGTGTAGCCACGCTGAGGCGTCACGTAGGCGCGTAGGTTGAAGCACTCCTTCCCGAGCTGTTCGAGCCGCTCGACGACGTCGAAGTCGTCGGCACTGACGCACAACCGGATTCCCCGTGCGTGCAGCGATCCGTTGCCCATGAAGTAGCCGACGAGCTCGGCGAGCTCGGGGGTCATCTGCGCGGGCACCGCGATGTCGTGTTCGGCCGCCCAGCGGTAGCCCTCCGCCAAACCGGGAGGCGCAACAAGCTGCGGCTCGCCGACGAGCTGGTCGAGTGCAAGCGGAACCCGGTCGCCGGACTGCAGATCACCGAGGCGACGCCAAACCCACGAGCCCTCGGCATCGACGACCTTGACCCGGTGCTTCACCGTGCCGCGTAGCCGGTACCCGCGCGCGGTCGTGACGTCGACGACGCGCTCGACGCCGTTCACGTAGAAGCGCGTCGCGTCACGCGGTCCGTCGTCGGTCTGCACGCGCGCCGTGAGCGGCTGCCACTTTTCGCCGATCGCATCTCCGAGCGAGCCGAGCCGCACGAGCCCGCGATCGGTCGGGACGAGGGTGCCGCCTACGAGACAGCCAGTGGGTGCGAGCACGGTCGCCTGCGAGTTGCGAACGCCGTAGCGCTCGCCGAGCTCAACTGCGTCGTCCCAGGACTCCTGGGCGGCGCACAGCAGCTCCGGCGGTACCAGGTCTTCGTCGATCTTGGCCGTCTCCGCCCGGTGCATGCGCAGCACGTTCAGCATCGGCTCGACGTTCTCGGCGTAGCCCGCGAACGGCCCCATCCGCGCCGCGGTCTTCGCGCTGGTCGCGTACGCGTGCCCGGTCATGAGCGCCGTGATCGCGGCCGCCCACGCGCGCCCGCCTTCGGAATCGTACGGCATCCCCTCGGCCATCAGGAGGGCGCCGAGGTTGGCGTAGCCCAGGCCGAGCTGGCGGAACATGCGGCTCGTCTCCGCGATCCGTTCCGTCGGGTAGTCGGCGTTGCCCACGAGAATCTCCTGGGCAGTGAACATGACCTCGACCGTGTGCTTGAAG
>DATJAA010000265.1:0-4648 GCA_035516815.1 Acidimicrobiia bacterium
ACCCAACGCGCCAACCTCTCACCCTTCGGCGACATGGAACTCCTCACCGAAGACCAACCCATCAACCAAAACACCACCACCGCATCAACCACCAACACCGGAGCCAACACCACCTGGCTCCAAACCACCCTCATCCTCAAGCACGCGTGAGCGTGGGTGGCGCGGACGATGGTCGGGGCGAGCTGACTTCGGACGCGGCGCGGCACCGCGTCGCCCGGCGCGGTGTTCGGGTTGCGGTGCTCGGCGTTGTGATCGTCACCGCGGTCGTCGGAGTGGTCGCGGCCGCGGTGCGGTCCCATACGACGGACGCCGCGCATCCGCCCGCATCGTCGGTACCGTCGTCGGCGCCGCCGATCTCGGCGTGGAATCCGCCGGCCGGGCTCGTCGGGCTCGCGGCCGGACCGTTCGTCGCGGCCGTCGACGGCAAATTGATCCTCGTGGACGCGGACGGAGCGGTGCACCAGTTGCTGCAAGGTGTGGATCGCGATGCACTCGTCATCGGCACGTCGCGCGATTCGTTCCTCGTGGGCACCCGCCCGTGGGAGGCGATGGTCGCGAATGCGTCGTCGTCGCAGTTCGGACAGGTCGTGCCGAGCGGCGTGACACTGATTCCCGATGCGGCGGGACGCTGGTGGAGCAACTTCGGGCAACTCGGTGGGTCCGGCCAGCTGCGACACCTGACGTTCGCCGACGGCGCGCGTCCGGTCGCGAAGCTCCGCGACGGATATCTCGTCGTCGACGCCGCGCAGACCGCGATGATCGACCAGCCGAGTCGCGGACCCGCGCGACGAATCGGCACCGGCGACGCCGTCGTCCTGGCTGTCGCAGGCGATCTGGTCGCGTGGAGCGACGACGACAGCAGCCGCGGCGGGGGTACGACCGTGCACGTCACGGACGTTGCGACCAACGGAACGGCCGACGTCGAGACGGCCGGCACGGCTGTCACGGCCCGTTTCTCGCCGGATTCGACGCGGATCGCGGTGTTGAGCCGAGCCCGCGGGGAGTCGACGGTGCTTGCAGAGACCGCAACGGGCCGGGTGCTGAAAACTCTGCCAACCGCGTCCGCGGCGAACGCGATCACGACATTTCGCAACGCACCGCCGGCGCTGCAGCCGAGCCCCTTCAACTGGGATCCGGCGACCGGCAACCTGATCGTGGTAACAACGAACGGTGGGCCGGGTTCCACGGTCGCCTTCGTCGACGTGAACGGAAATGTCGTGCACACCGAGGCCGCGCCCATCGGGATGAGCCAGCTGGTTCCTCAGGCATGAACGGACGCGCGACGGCAATGGCGACGCTGCTGACCACCGTGCTGGTGACCCTCACCGCATGCAGCAGCAATGGCGGCGACAGACCGGCGGCAACGCCGACGTCCTCGATTCCGGTCACGACACCCGACCCCAACGTGGGCACAGTGCGCGGAATCCTGCACGGCGCCGGTGGTGGCGGGATCGTGCTCGTCACCGGCGCAGGCGGGCGGCGCTACAGCACGAGCGCCGGGGCCGACGGCCGCTTCCAATTGCGGCTCCCGCCCGGGCGCTACGACATCTCCGCCCGGAGCTACCCGTTGTCGAGCGACGGACGGATCGACTGCACCGCGGCGCGGCCGACCATCGTGACGGCGCGCCGCAGTACGTCGCTCAGCCTGAACTGCGCGGCTCGCTAAACGGCGAGGAGATCGCGGGCGCCGGTGTCGGCGCTCGGGTGCCGCAGCTTCGACATCGCTCGAGCCTCGATCTGGCGGATCCGCTCCCGGGTGAGGTTGAAGTACTCGCCGACCTCTTCGAGTGTGCGCGGCTCGCCCCGGTCCAGACCGAACCGCAGCGCGAGGATCTGGCGTTCCCGCTCGTCGAGGGGTGCAAGCAGCTTTTCGATCTCGGCCGGGAGCAATGCGGTCGCGGCGACTTCGAAGGGCGACTCGACTGAACGGTCCTCGACGATGTCGCCGAGCTCGGCGTCGCCGTCTTCGCGCAGCGGCTCCGACAGCGACAGCGGCTCGGCCGCGAAGCGCAGCGCCTCGGTGACCTTGTCCTCGGGCATCTCGACCTCGGCGGCCAGCTCCGACAGCGTGGCCGGCCGGCCGAGCTTCAGCTCGAGACGCGAACGGGCCTTCTGCAGCCGGGCCAGCGTGTCGCCCGCGTGCACGGGGAGACGGATCGTGCGGCCCGTGTTCGCGATGCCGCGGGTAATCGCTTGGCGAATCCACCACGTGGCATACGTGGAGAACTTGAAGCCCTTGCGCCAGTCGAACTTCTCGACGGCGTGCATGAGGCCGAGGTTGCCCTCTTGGATCAGGTCGAGCAGCGGAAGCCCGGATGCCTGGTACTTCTTGGCTATCGAGACCACGAGGCGCAGGTTCGACTGCACGAAGGTCTGCTGGGCGTCTTCGCCGTGGCGGGCGCCGCGGCGCAACTCTCGCTTCTTGGCCGGTGTGAGGCCCTTACCGGAGGCCAGCTGCTCTCGGGCGGCGTTACCCTTCTCGATCTGCTGTGCCAGGCGGACTTCGTCGTCCTTGGTGAGCAGTGGGTACTGCCCGATGTCGGTCAGGTACAGCCGGACGAGGTCTTCCTCGTCCCGTTCGATTCGCTCCTTCGCCAACCGATCAATCCTTCGTTCGGACAGCCGTCGCCAAGAGTTCTTTGGAATCGACACCCCGAAGCCCCGCCGGCTCGGTGCCCCCACCCCCGTGCTCTGTACGATAACCACCTCGTCAAGCCGCCCTTCGTCGCCTCTGGAGGGACGCACAGTGGCCGATCCGACCGATGCGGGCGTCGAGATCGCAGTGCTGACGGCCTCGTTCGAGGCCAAACCCGGTTGCGAGGAATCCCTGCTCGGTGCCTTGTCCCGGTATGTCGTGCTGACCCGCCACGAGCCGACCTGCAGGAACGTCGATCTTGTGGCATCGGTCACTCACGAGCGGCGGTACCTCGTGATCGAGAAGTGGGCGTCGGCGGGGGATCTGCAGATGCACCTCGACTCGCCGCTGATGACAAGCATGGCCCGGGCCGCGCTCGAGCTGATCGTGGCGAAGCCCGAGATCGATCTCTACGACTCGATCTCCGCGCACGACCTCACCTGAAAGCACCCGTTTCGAAGAATCTTCCGAAGAATCGCCGCGACGCAGAATTCGCGCCCGACGGAGGGCTTGGCGGGGTGGGAGGGACGGAGCAGCCCGTCGCCCGACGGGCCGCCCCCCTCGCCCCGTCTCGAAGAATCTTCCGAAGAATCGCCGCGACGGAGAAAGTCGCGGGTCACCCGGCGGACCGGACAGGGGCGACGTGCGCGCGCCGCCCGGCTACTTCTGGCGGAGAAGGTCGACGGGCACCTTCGACACACCTCGCTCCGAGGCGCCCGTCTCCTTGCAGATCTCGCGAACGGCCGCCCACGTCAGGCGCTCACCGTCCCAGCACCGCTCGAATGCCGCGTCGGAAGCGTCGGTGAAACCATGCTGGAGCCGGAAGTCGTACAGCTGGCGCGGCCGCCGCACAGCGAAACCGAGCCGGCTCGCCCGACCCGCGGCGTACGCGTCCCAAGCTGCGCGTTCGCCGCGCGAGAGCTGCGCGTCGGGCGGTGCCTCGGCGAAGTCCTCCGACAGGCGGTCCTTCCCCCGCAGCATCATCACTGCGAGATCGATCCGCGCCTGCTCCGCGGAAAAGTGGCATGGCCGCTTGTTGTCCTCGAAGTTCGCACCGGAGATCCACAGCACGATTCGCCCGTCGACGACGTCCGACATGTGGCCCGTCAACGGCGCGAACAACTCCTCGTCGACGACCAACGCGATCTCGACGCCCGGCGGCACCTCGGCGCGTGCCGCTGCCTCTTCGACGAGCGAGGCGATCTCGGCAGCGTCGTACGGGACGAGCGTGAACGGATCGGGCGTAACGGTTATCGACGTCACGAACCCTGAGCCGAGGCATCGAGCGCCGCGGCCGCCATCTCCGCCATCTCGCGCGCCTGCTCGGTCGACTCCCGCGCGAGCGCGGCAAGCGAGTCGTTCTCCTCGTCGGTGAACCCGGCCAGACGCCGGAAGTTGCGCGCCAGCTGGACCGGATTCTCCTCGTCGTCACCCCGGAATCCACCCAGGTTGAAGATTGCATCAACCGTGCGCTGGAACTCGAGCGCCCGCTCGCGGCGTTCGGGGTCGGTGTCGGTCAGGCGCCGGAGCCAGTCGGACCCCATCTTCACGTGGGTCACCTCGTCCGCGAGCATCCAGTCTTCGCAGAACTCGAGGATCGGGTCGCCGGACTCGTTCCCGAACTCCTTCATGGAGTTGAACACATCGATGGCGAGACCCTCGAGTGCACGGTTCACACCACAGAGGCGCAGGACCGGGTCGGGATTGCACGCGGCGGCAAAGAGGAAGGTCGACTCGGTGTACTCGCCGATTTCGGTACCCATGTGGTCGCCCAGCTTCACCGAGATCTCGCAGTGACGGGATTCGTCCCAACACTGGCGCGCCATGTCGAGCTTGAGCTGGAAAGGAGCCGTCTCGTCGTCGAAGTCGTAGCACGTGCGACCGGCGCCCTCGAGTGCCTGGATCTCCCCGACGAAGATGCCGTGCATCAATGACCGCGACCGCTCACCGGCCGCCGGGCGGTCGGGGCCCATCCGCGCCGGACCGGTGTTGCGCTGGGCGACCTTCGGGCCG
>DATJAA010000266.1:0-13320 GCA_035516815.1 Acidimicrobiia bacterium
CGGCCCGTGCCGGAACCGATCACGGCGCAGTACGCGCAGCTTCCGAACACAACGGCGCGTGTCGTGGATCTCGCGCGAGCGATCACCGCCGGTCAGGGCACGACGTACGACAAGGTGCGCGCGATCGAGCGGTGGCTCGGCGAGAACACCAGGTACTCGCTGAACGCGCCCTTGTCGCCTCCGAAGGTCGACGTGGTCGACGACTTCTTGTTCCACACCCGCCTCGGGTGGTGCGAGCAGATCGCGAGCAGCCTGGTCGTCCTCGCCCGGAGCGCCGGGATACCCGCCCGCCTCGTGACCGGCTTCGCCCCCGGCAGTCGCGACGCGCTGACCGGCCGGTTCGTCGTGCGCGAGCGCGACGCGCACGCCTGGGCCGAGATCTATTTCGCGGGAATCGGCTGGCAGGGCTTCGACCCGACGGCCTCGGTCCCGCTGGCGGGCGATGTGCACAGCTCCGGATCATGGCTGTCGGCCGCCCGGCACAATGCAATCCCGCTCGCGATCACGGCCATCGTGGTCATGATCCTGCTCGCGCTGACACCCGAGATCACCGCGGCCTCCCGCCGTCGGCGCGAGCGCCGGGCCACCTGGAGCGCGGGTGCGATGCACCGGCTGGAACGGGCCGGGCGCAAGGCCGGGCGAGCACGAGCACCGGCGGAGACCCCTCGCGAGTACGCGCACGCGCTCGCCGAGCGGATCGGCGACCCGCGCCTCGAGGAGGTCGGCGACACGCTCGACGCGGCGCTGTATTCCGCGCACGGAGCATCCGGCGCCGCGCGAGACCGCGCGGATGCGGTGCTAACCTCGGTACGACCGTGAAGGGGATCCCGTGAGGTCCCTACGGAGGAGTCGGCGATGTCGCCCCAGCACGCTGGTGAACGAGACGCGCGCGAGGAGCGCGGCCCGACCGTTCCCGGCGCGGCGGCCAAGCGAGCGGGCGCTGCCCCCGAGCCGGTCCTCCGCACGCACGTCTTCGATGCAGCCGATCTGCGCCGGGCGCTGACGCGGATCGCGCACGAGATCGTCGAGCGCAACCACGGCGCCGACGACGTTGTCCTGGTCGGGCTGTACACGCGCGGGGTCGCACTGGCGCGGCGGCTCGGTTCGGCCATCGCGACGTTCGAGGACTCCGAGCCTGCCGTCGGCGCGCTCGACGTCGCGTTCTACCGCGACGACATCGGCCTGCGCCCGGTTGCGCCGACGGGGCCGACCGAGGTTCCCGACGTCTCGGGCAAGGTCGTCGTGCTCGTCGACGACGTCCTGTTCACCGGCCGCACCGCGCGGGCCGCACTCGATGCACTGCACGAGCTGGGCCGGCCGCGGGCAGTCCAGCTGGCGGTGCTGGTAGACCGCGGGCATCGCGAGCTGCCGCTGCGGGCCGACTACGTCGGCAAGAACCTACCCACGCGTTCGACCGAGGACGTGCGGGTGCGGCTTGCGGAGGTCGACGGTGACGATGGTGTCGATCTCTGGGGAGTTCCCCAGCAGGAGGTGGCCGGTTGATGGTCGAGCACCTGCTGTCGATCGACGACCTAGGTGGGCGCGCCGGCATCGAGACGATGCTGGATCTCACGGACTCGTTCCTCGAGGTGACCCGGCGCGAGATCCCCAAGGTTCCCGCGCTCCGGGGGAAGACCGTCGTGTCGCTGTTCTACGAGGACTCCACGCGCACCCGGATGTCGTTCGAGGCGGCGGCCAAGCGCCTCTCCGCCGACACGATGAACTTCTCCGTTTCCACCTCGTCGGTGAAGAAGGGCGAGAGCCTGCTCGACACCGTGCAGACGATCGACGCGATGGGCGTGGACGCGATCGTCGTTCGCCACGGTGCTGCGGGCGCGCCCCACCGGGTCGCGTCGTGGAGCTCGTCAAGCGTGATCAACGCGGGGGACGGGTGCCACGAGCACCCGACGCAGGCGTTGCTCGACGCGTTCACGTTGCGCCGCCATCGCGGTCCCTCGCTCGACGGCTGCCGCATCGCGATCGTCGGCGACGTGCGCCACTCGCGGGTGGCCCGCAGCGACGTGATCGCGTTCCATGAGCTCGGGTGTGAGCTCACGCTCGTCGGACCGCCCACCCTCATGCCCGAGCGACTCGACGGCTGGCCGGTCGAGGTGACCGCCGACCTCGATCACGTCCTCGCCGACGTCGACGTCATCTACCTGCTCCGCATCCAGCGGGAACGGATCGACCAAGCACTGTTCCCGTCGTTGCGCGAGTACTCGGCACGCTGGGGACTCACGGTCGACCGCGCGTCGCGCTGCAAACCCGACACGCTCGTGATGCATCCCGGACCCATGAACCGCGGGATCGAGATCGCAGGCGAGGTCGCCGACTCGTCGCGGTCGCTCGTCACCGAGCAGGTCGCGAACGGCGTAGCCGTACGCATGGCCGTGTTGTGGTCGTTGCTCGGATCCGGGGGCCCGATTGTCTAGCGCGGCCGGAAACGGCGGGATGCTCGTCCGGGGCGGCACGTTGCTCGACGCGTCCGGCGAGCGCGCAAACGACGTGCGGATCGCGGACGGGCTGATCGTCGAGGTCGGCCCGGGTCTGAGCGCACCGGCGGGGGCAACCGTTCTCGACGCCGAGGGGTGCATCGTCGCGCCGGGACTCGTCGACATCCAGGTGCACTTCCGGGAGCCCGGGCGCGAGGACGCCGAGACGATCGAGACCGGATCGCGCGCGGCCGCGCTGGGCGGCTGCACCGCGGTGGTGTGCATGCCGAACACCGAGCCACCCATCGACGACGCAGCGGTCGCGCAGTCGATCTTCGACCGCGCACGCGACGCCGGGCTGTGCGACGTCCGTCCCGCCGGTTGCATCACCAAGGGGCGCCGCGGCACGGAGCTCGCGCCGTTCGGCGAGCTCTACGACATCGGCGTGCGCGTGTTCACCGACGACGGCGATTGCGTCGGCGACGCGCTCGTCATGCGGCACGCGTTCGAATATGCCGCCGCACTGCCCGGTGCGGTGCTCGCGCAACATGCCGAGGATCCGGCTCTCGTTCGCGGCGGTCACATGCACGAAGGCGCCTGTTCGGCCCGGCTCGGCATCCCCGGTCGGCCCGCGGCGGCCGAGTCGACGATCGTCGCACGCGACCTCCAGCTCGCAAAGCTCACCGGCGGTCGGTATCACGTCTTGCATCTGTCGTGCGCCGAGTCCGCCGCGCTCGTCCGCGCGGCGAAGGCCGAGGGCGCGCGCGTCACGGCGGAGTGCACGCCCCAGCATCTCGTGCTCACCGACGAGTCATGCTCGTTCTTCGACCCGGTGTTCAAGATGAACCCGCCCCTGCGCGAGCAGTCCGACGTCGACGCGTTGCGCGCGGCGCTCCTCGACGGCACCATCGACGCGATCGCAACCGATCACGCGCCGCACACGCCGGAGAGCAAGGACGTTCCATTCGAGGAAGCCCCCGCGGGGATGCTCGGGGTCGAGACCGCACTCGCCGTCGTGCTCACCACGCTCGTCGAGCCGGGAGTGCTCACGCTCGCCCAGGCGATCGGCGCGATGTCCTGGCAGCCCGCCCGGGTCGTCGGGCTCGACGCCGACGGTCAGGGCGGCCCGATCGCGGCGGGCCGTCCTGCGCACCTGTGCGTCATCGATCCCGCATACACCTGGTCGGTCGACTCGACGCGCCTCGCGAGCCGGTCGCGCAACTCGCCGTGGGACGGTTGGAAGCTCACGGGGAAGGTCCGCCACACCGTGTACCGGGGCGTTCCCACCGTCGTCGACCACGAGGCGACGAGATGACCGACGCGCTCCTCGTCCTGGCCGACGGCGAGACCTTCGAAGGAGTCGCGGTCGGCCACCAGCCGTCCGCGGGCTTCGCGACGGGTGAGGTCGTGTTCAATACCGCGCTGGCCGGTTACCAGGAGGTCATCACCGACCCTTCGTACGCGGGCCAGATCATTACCTTCACGTATCCGCACATCGGAAACTACGGCGTCAACGAGCGCGACGACGAGGCGCGCATCCCGCAGTGCCGTGGCGTCATCGTGCGCGATCTGGCGCGGCGGCCCTCGAACTGGCGCGCGACCGACGATGCGGAGGGATTCCTGTCGCGGCACGCGATCGCGGGGATCGCGGGCGTCGACACCCGCCGGCTCACGCGTCACATCCGCGCCGCCGGCGCGATGCCCGGCGCGTTCGGTGTGGCCGATCGGGCCACGCTCCTCGCGGCGGCACAGGCCGACGGGGGTACCGACGGTTGCGACCTCGCGTCCGAGGTCTCGACCACCGAGCCGTACACCGTCGGGCCCGACGATGCGACGCTGTACGTCGTCGCGTACGACTTCGGGATAAAGCGATCGATTCTCGATCAGCTCGTCGCCGAGGGGTGCCAGGTCGAGGTGGTGCCCGCGGGCACGAGTGGCGCCGACGTGCTCGCCCGCGCGCCCGACGGCGTGTTCCTCTCGAACGGCCCCGGCGATCCGGCCGCGGTCGAGCAGGCCCGCCGGAGTGTCGCGGAGCTGCTCGGCAACGTCCCGGTGTTCGGCATCTGCCTCGGGCACCAGATCATGAGCCTCGCCCTCGGGGCGCGCACCTTCAAGCTGCGGTTCGGCCATCACGGCGCGAACCATCCCGTACGGCACGTGATCACCGGACGCGTCGAGATCACGAGCCAGAATCACAACTACGCGGTCGATGCGGAGTCGCTTCCCGACGGCAGCGCCGTCACCCACCTGAATTTGAACGACGGCGACGTCGAAGGCATCCGTACCGAGCACCTCCGCGCGTTCAGCGTGCAGTACCACCCCGAGGCGGGCCCGGGCCCGCACGACGCGCGCTATCTCTTCGAGGAGTTCACCCAGCTCATGAGGGCCGGATGAAAGTACGAGCGCACCGTGCCGCGTAGGAACGACCTGCAGACGATCCTACTGATCGGCAGTGGTCCGATCATCATCGGCCAGGCTTGCGAGTTCGACTACTCCGGCACGCAGGCGTGCCGCGTCCTGCGCGAAGAGGGGTATCGGGTCGTCCTGGTGAACTCGAATCCGGCCACGATCATGACCGATCCCGAGTTCGCCGACGCGACCTACGTGGAGCCCCTCGACGTGCCGACGTTGGAGCGGATCATCGCCAAGGAGCGGCCCGACGCACTGCTGCCGACGCTGGGCGGACAGACGGGTCTGAACCTCGCGATCGCCCTGCACGAAGCAGGCGTGCTCGACGAATACAACGTCGAGATGATCGGCGCGAACGTCGAGGCGATCCGGACCGCCGAGGACCGGCAGCGCTTCAAGATCGCGATGACCGAGATCGGGCTGATGGTCCCGCCGTCGGGCATCGCGTACAACACCGAGGAAGCACTCCGCGTTGGCGACGATGTCGGCTACCCGGTGATCGTGCGGCCCGCGTTCATCCTGGGGGGCGGCGGCACAGGCATCGCCCACGACGCCGACGAGATGGGCCGGGTCGCCGAACATGGGCTGGCCGCGAGCCCGATCTCGGAGATCCTGATCGAGCGCAGCATCGTGGGATGGAAGGAGTACGAGCTCGAGGTGATGCGCGACCACGCGGACAACGTGGTGGTGATCTGCTCGATCGAGAACCTCGATCCCATGGGAGTGCACACGGGCGAGTCGATCACCGTCGCACCGGCGCAGACCCTCACCGACGTCGAGTACCAGGCGATGCGCGACGCCGCGTTCGCGTGCATCCGCCGCATCGGCGTCGAGACCGGTGGCTCGAACGTGCAGTTCGCGGTGCACCCGCAAACGGGCGAGATGGTCATCATTGAGATGAACCCGCGTGTGTCGCGCAGCTCCGCGCTGGCGAGCAAGGCCACCGGGTTTCCCATCGCGAAGATCGCGGCGAAGCTCGCCGTCGGCTACCGCCTCGACGAGGTGCAGAACGACATCACGCGCGAGACGCCCGCGAGCTTCGAGCCCACGATCGACTACGTGGTCACGAAGGTCCCGCGCTGGGCATTCGAGAAGCTGCCCGGATCCACACCGGTGCTCGGCACGCAGATGCAGTCGGTCGGCGAGGTCATGGCCATCGGCCGCACGTTTCCCGAGTCGTTGCAGAAGGCCTTGCGGTCGCTCGAGACCGGCCGTCTCGGGCTCAACTGCGATCCGGCGGAGCGCGAGCTCGACGCGCTGGGCGACGACGAGCTCGTCCTGCGCGCCGCGATCCCAACGCCCGATCGGATCTTCCAGGTGGAAGCGGCGCTCCGTCGGTTCGTCTCGTTGGAGCGCCTCCACGAGGTCACCGGCATCGACCCCTGGTTCCTCGACCAGATCCTGCAGATCGTCGAGGCACGCGACCACCTCGCGCCCGTCGGCCGGGCCGGGCTCGACCAGGTGAGTCGCGGCGACTGGCGATTCGCGAAACGCCTCGGCTTCTCCGACGGCCAGCTCGCGTTTCTCTGGCACGCGAGCGAGGCCGACATCCGTACGCATCGAGTTGCGGCCGGTGTGCGCGTCACGTTCAAGACCGTCGACACGTGCGCCGCCGAATTCGCCGCGTTCACGCCGTACCACTACGCGACCTACGAGGACGAGGACGAGATCGCGCCGCTCGACAAGCCCGCGGTCGTCATCCTCGGCAGCGGGCCGAACCGCATCGGTCAGGGCGTCGAGTTCGACTACTGCTGCGTGCACGCCGCATTCGCGCTGCGCGATGCCGGCTACGAGACCGTGATGGTCAACTGCAACCCCGAAACGGTGTCGACCGACTACGACACGAGCGACCGTTTGTTCTTCGAGCCCTTGACGAACGAAGACGTCCGCAACGTGTGCGAACGTCTGCAGGAGGCGGGCGAGGTGCGTGGCGTGATCGTGAGCCTGGGCGGCCAGACGCCGCTCAAGCTCGCGCACGAGCTGGAGCGCAGCGGTATCCCGGTGCTGGGCACCTCGCCGGCATCGATCGACGCGGCCGAGGACCGCGAACAGTTCAACGCGTTGTGTGACCGCCTCGGCATACCTCAGCCCGACGGCGCGCTGGCGACGAATGCCGACGAGGCGGTCGCGGCCGCGGGCGCGATCGGGTATCCCGTACTCGTGCGGCCGTCGTACGTGCTGGGCGGCCGCGCGATGCAGATCGTGTACGACGACTCCGACGTGCGGCGGGCGATGGCCGAGCTCGCGCAGGGAGGATCGCTCGGCCGCGAGGGCGGGTTGTCGGCCGAACGTCCCGCGCTCATCGACCGGTTCCTGGAGGACGCGACCGAGGTCGACGTCGACGCGCTGCGCGATCGAACGGGCGCGGTTGTCGTCGGAGGCGTGATGGAGCACACCGAGGAGGCGGGCGTCCACTCGGGCGACTCCGCGTGCGCGATCCCGCCGCCGACGCTTACGTCCGAGGTCGTGCGCACGATCGAGCACTACACGCGTGCCCTCGCCGACGCACTCGGCGTCGTCGGTCTGCTGAACGTCCAGTACGCGGTCAAGGGCGAGCGCGTGTACGTGATCGAGGCGAACCCGCGCGCGAGCCGCACGGTGCCCTTCGTCAGCAAGGCGACCGGCGTCCCGCTCGCCAAGGTCGCCGCCCGCGTGATGCTCGGGGCCACCTTCGACGATCTCGCGAGCGAGGGCCTGCTGCGGCCCCCGGCCGCGGGCGGCCACGTCGCGGTGAAGGAGGCGGTGCTCCCGTTCAACCGCTTCCCCGACGTCGACACGATTCTCGGACCCGAGATGCGGTCGACCGGCGAGGTCATGGGCATCGACCGCACCTTCGGGATGGCGTTCGCCAAGAGTCAAGCGGGGGCCGGGAACAAGCTGCCCCGCGAGGGAACCGTCTTCCTGTCCCTGGCCGACCGTGACAAAGAGGCGGGGACGGTCGCGGCGCTGCGCTTCGCGGAGCTCGGTTTCGCCATCGCCGCCACGGCGGCCACCGCCCGCCATCTCGAGGGTCACGGCATTCGCGTGGACACGGTCGTGGCAAAGGTGGGCGAGGAGATCGGTGTCGACGCGGTCGAGTTGATCTCGTCGGGCAAGGTCGACCTCGTGGTGAACACGCCACGCGGGCGGGGCCCGCGCGCGGACGGTATGCACATTCGCCGGGCTGCGCTCGTTCACGGGGTCGCGTGCGTCACGACCGTCGCCGCCGCGATCGCCGCGGCGTCCGGCATCGCCGAGGAAGCCGAGCGGGAGGCCGAGGTTCGCTCGTTGCAGGATTACCACGCCGACGGACAACTCCGTCTCGAGGTGTAGCTCGCCATGTACCGGCGTCGACGATCGAACGGCTCCGCACCGGCCGTCGACCTCTCCGTCGAACTCGGTCCGTTGCACCTGCCGAACCCGATCGTGGCCGCGTCGGGGACGTTTGGCCACGGCGCCGAGGTCGCCGCGCTCTGCGACCCGCGTGGCATCGGTGCGGTGACGACGAAGTCGGTCGCGGTCTTCGCGTCCGAGGGCAATCCGCCTTTGCGCGTGACCGAGGCGCCCGGCGGCGGCATGGTGAACTCGGTCGGACTCCCCGGACCGGGCGTGGATGCGTGGATCGCGCGCGACCTTCCTGCCCTCGAAGCGCGCGGTGCACGCGTGATCGCGTCGATCTGGGGACGCAGTGTCGCCGACTACGAGAGCGCGGCGCGGGCGCTGAAGGCCGTCGCGCCGCGCGTCGTTGCAGTCGAGGTGAACCTCTCGTGCCCGAACGTCGAAGCGCGCGCTCACGTCTTCGCACATGCGCCGGAATCGACGCGCGCCGCCACGCGTGCCGTCGTCGACGCGCTCGGCGGATCGGCGCCGGTGTTCGCGAAACTGTCGCCCAATGTCACCGATATCGTCGACATTGCCGGTGCCGCGCTCGACGGCGGGGCTACCGGGCTGACACTCGTGAACACCGTGATGGGGCTCGTCATCGACGCGTCGACCCGCGCGCCGCGACTCGGCGCAGGAGGCGGCGGACTCTCCGGTCCGCCGATCAAGCCGATCGCGTTGCGCGCGGTCTGGGACGTGTCGCGGGCGTTCCCGGACGTTCCGATCATCGGCACCGGCGGCGTGAGCGGCGGTGAGGACGCAGTCGAGATGTTGCTGGCCGGCGCGGCCGCGGTGGGAGTCGGGACCGCGAGCTTCGCCGACCCGCGCGCGACGTTGCGCGTGGTCGAAGGTCTGCGCGATTGGTGCGCCCGGCACGAAGTCAGTCGAGTCCGCGACCTGATCGGTGCGCTCGGTCAAGGGAGGAACTGATGGACGTTCGCAATCGGCTCGCGATCGCGCTCGACGTCGAAGATCTCGATCGGGCGGAGCAGCTGGCCAAGGAGGTCGCGCCCTGGTTCGGCGTGGCGAAGATCGGCCTCGAGCTCTACTCCGCCGCCGGACCCGAGGCGGTCGCCCGGCTGCGATCGCTCGACTTCGAGGTGTTCGCCGACATCAAACTGCACGACATCCCGACGACGGTCGAGCGCGCGGCTCGTGTGCTCGGACGCCAGGGGGTGCGGTACCTCAACTTCCACGCCGCGGGTGGCGTCGCGATGCTCCGCGCGGGCGTGGCCGGACTCGCCGAAGGGGCACGCGACGCAGGTCGCGAGTCGCCGATCCCGATCGCGGTGACGGTACTCACGAGCGATGCCGACGCCGGCGCATTCGACGCCCGCCTCGCGGCCGCGATCGAAGCGGGCTGCGGCGGGGTCGTCTGCTCGGTGGAGGAGATCAGAAGAACGCACGCGGCGCGCGCCGATTTCGTAACCATTGTTCCCGGTGTGCGTTTCGCGGACGGCGACAATCACGATCAGTCACGAGTCGGCACGCCCGAGCGCGCCGCGCGCGCGGGCGCCGACGTCCTCGTCGTCGGACGCGCCGTCACCCGGGCCGCCGATCCGCGCGCCGCGGCGCAGCGAGCCGCCGACGCGGTCGTGAACGTGCTCACAGGTAGTTAGCGCGACGGGCGTGCTGACGCAAGCTGTGCTCCAGTTGCGAGCGGGCGCAGTCTCGCTATGCTGCACCGCTGCTGATTCGGGGGCACTCTGAGCATCCCGAAAGTCATTTCGCTCATCGTCGACGCGCGGAGGAATCACATGGCGAACCCGCCCACACTCACGCCGGAACAGCGCCAACTCGCGCTCGAGAAAGCCGCGGTCGCGCGTCGCCAGCGCGCGGAGGTGAAGGACAAGCTCAAGATCGGCTCACTGACGCTGCGCGAGTTGTTCGACGCGGCCGACCGCGGCGACGAGGCGGGCGACATGCTCGCCAAGCTGAAGGTCGTGAGTGTGCTGGAGTCGCTCCCCGGTGTCGGCAAGGTGCGGGCCCGCCACATCATGTCGGAGCTCGAGATCTCCGAGAGCAGGCGCCTGCGCGGGCTGGGGATCAACCAGCGGCGGGCGCTGCTCGAAAAATTTGCCGGCTGACGCGAACAGCTCCACGGGTCGCGCCGCGGCCGGTGGGCAACCGCGCCGCCGGGGTGTGCTGCTCGTGCTCGCGGGGACGTCGGGCGCCGGCAAGGGGACGATCGGAGCGCGGTTACGCGCGGCCGACCCCGCGCTCGGCTGGTCGGTGTCGTGGACGACGCGTGCACCGCGCGCCGGTGAGCGCGACGGCGTCGATTACCGCTTCGTGACGCGTCCCGAGTTCGAGCGGTTGCGCGACGAGGGTGGCTTCCTCGAGTGGTTCGAGGTGTACGGCGATCTGAAGGGCACTCCGCTCCGCTACGTGCTCGACCAGCTCGACGCCGGCCACGACGTCATGCTCGAGGTCGACGTGCAGGGCGCGTTGGCGGTCAAGCGGGCGCAGCCGGAGGCCCTGCTCGTGTTCATCCGGGCGCCGAGCCGCGCCGAACAGCGCCGCCGGCTGGAGCGCCGGGGCAGCGAGACGGAGGAGTCGATCAGGCGCCGGCTCGCCCGAGCCGAGGCGGAGGAGCGGACCGGCGCGGCGGAGTTCGACGCCGTGGTCGTCAACCGCGACGTGGACGAAGCGGTCGGCGAGGTCGCTGCTATCCTGAATCGCCGCCGCAACCCTCCTCCGGGAGGCACGAAGGAGTCCAATGGCTGAACGCCGCCCCTCGCTCATGGAGCCTCGGATCGAGACGCTCATGAACAAGGTCGACTCGAAGTTCACGCTGGTCACCCTGGCCGCGATGCGTGCCCGGGAGATCAACGACTATTACAACCAACTCGGCGAGGGCCTGGGCCGTATTGTCCCTCCGCAGGTCACGTCGGTGTCCCGCAAGCCGTTGTCCATCGCCCTCGAGGAGATCTCCGCCAACAAGATCATGTACGAGCGGATCGAGGACCCCGAGGCGGACACCGAGGACGACGTGATCGACGATTCGACGCCGGACGCGTCGGCCTGACCGAAGCACGGCATCATCCGATGCCCAGAGTCGTGCTCGGCGTGTGTGGCGGGATCGCCGCCTACAAGGCCGTCGAGGTGTGCCGGCGGCTCGTCGACGCCGGGGTTCATGTCGCACCCGTTCTCACCGACGATGCCCAGCGATTCGTGGGCGCGCTCACTTTTTCGGCGCTCGCGTCGGAGCCGGCGCAGACCTCGTTGTTCGGCGGTCCCGATCCGATACCGCACACCCGGCTCGGGCAGGGGGCCGACCTCGTCGTCGTGGCACCCGCAACCGCCAAGCTGCTGGGCAAGTACGCGGCGGGCATCTCCGACGACCTGCTGACGGCAACGCTCCTCGCGACGCGGGCCCCCGTGCTCGTGTGCCCGGCCATGCACACCGAGATGTGGGAGCACCCGGCGGTGAAGGAGAACCTTGCCACGCTGCTGCGCCGCGGCGTGAACGTGCTCGAGCCCGAAGTCGGGCGCCTGGCCGGTGGAGATTCCGGTGCCGGGCGCCTCGCCGCGCCCGAGCGCATTGCCGGCATGGCGCTGTCGTTGCTGGGCGAGCGGCAGCGTTTGAGCGGGCGAACCGTGCTCGTGACCGCCGGCGGAACCCGCGAGGCGATCGATCCCGTCCGCTTCATCGGGAACCGGTCGTCGGGAAAGATGGGGCACGCGCTCGCGAACGCGGCTTCACGGTTCGGCGCGCGGGTCGTTCTCGTCACCACGACGAAGCTGCCGGCCGACGCGGTGGTCGACGTCGTCCCCGTCGAAAGCGCTCAGCAGATGCACGACGAGGTCATGGCCGTGGCCGCAACCGCGGACGCCGTGATCATGGCGGCTGCGGTCGCCGACTTCCGACCGAAGGGCCCGACGGCTCAGAAGATCAAGAAGGCCGACGGTGTCCCCGACCTCGTGCTCGAACCGACCACCGACATCCTGGCCGCGCTCGGTCGCGCCAAGCGGCCCGGTCAAGTGGTCGTCGGGTTCGCGGCCGAGACCGAGCACGTGCGTGAGAACGCGGCGGCGAAGCTCGCCGCCAAGCGGGTCGATCTCGTCGTGGCCAATGACGTGAGTGCGGCCGATGCCGGCTTCGAGGTCGACACGAACCGGGCGTTGATCCTCGCCGCCGACGGGACCGAGTTCGAGACGCCGCTGCTCTCGAAAGAGCAGCTCGCCAACCTCGTACTCGACCGGGTCGCGGCGCTGCTGGGTGAGCCAGGGCGCGGCCCGTCCACCTAACATGCGCCGGTCAGTCGCGCCGAACCGTTGGCGGAAGGGTGAAGTTGCGTGAATAGGCACACGTTCACGTCGGAGTCCGTGACCGAGGGTCATCCCGACAAGATGTCGGACCAGATCAGCGACACGGTGCTCGACGCCGTCATGACCGAGGATCCCTACGGGCGGGTCGCGTGCGAGACGCTCGTGACCACAGGGCTGTGCGTCGTGGCCGGTGAGATCAGCACGAAGGCCCATCTCGACTTCTCCCGGCTGGCGCGCGACACGATCTGCGAGATCGGGTACACCGACGCCGCCTACGGCATCGACGGAAAGACGTGTGGCGTCATCGTCTCGATCGACGAGCAGTCGCCCGACATCGCGATGGGCGTCGACAAGGCGTACGAGCAGCGAGTCGGAACCGGAGACATCTACGACGAAGTCGGCGCCGGCGACCAGGGCATGATGTTCGGCTACGCGTGCGACGAAACCGACGATCTCATGCCGATTCCGATCTGGCTCGCACACAAGCTCGCGCGCCGGCTCACGCAGGTCCGTAAGGAGGGCATCGTCGACTTCCTGCGTCCCGACGGCAAGACGCAGGTCTCGGTCGAGTACGACAACGGTGCGCCGGTGCGCCTCGAGACGGTGCTGATCTCGACCCAGCACGCACCGAACGTCGACATCGACAAGAAAATGAAGCCCGCGCTCATCGAGCACGTCATTCGGCCTTCACTCCCGGCGCAGTTTGCGGACGACGATTTCGAGATCTTCGTGAACCCGACCGGGAGCTTCGAGCTCGGCGGCCCGCACGCCGACTGCGGCCTCACCGGCCGCAAGATCATCGTCGACACCTACGGCGGCATGGCCCGCCACGGCGGCGGCGCGTTCT
>DATJAA010000267.1:0-10675 GCA_035516815.1 Acidimicrobiia bacterium
ACGGCAGGTTGTGGCGGTCGGGCCGACGGTGCACCAACGAGAACTGAACCTGGTTCGACAGCACGGGACTGCCCAACAACGTCTCTGCACGTTGCCAGCGCTTCGCCGAGAAGTTGCTCACACCCACATGCCGCACGAGCCCAGCGGCCTGCAGTCGCCGCATGCCCTCCATCGTCGACTTCAGCGGCACTGCCGGATTCGGCCAGTGCACCTGGTACAGGTCGATCACCTCGACCCGCAGCCGCAGCGCCGACAAGCGCCCGTGCTCTTCCACCCGATCTGCGTTCGGCCAGGTCGGCAACAGCTTGGTCGCGACACAGGCCTCTTCCCGCCGCCCCTCCAATGCGCGGCCCACAATCATCTCCGACACGCCGCGCGCATAGACCTCTGCGGTATCGATCAGATTGACACCGAGGTCCAGCGCGGTATGGACCAAGTCGATCGCGGTCTGGTCGGCGTACTCGCGGCCATAGCCCCAGTCCCGCGATCCGAACTGCCAACACCCCAAGCCGATCGCCGAAACCCGCGCCCCCGAAGCCTCCACGTACTTCACGGTGCCTCCCTTCATCGCCGGCACCGCCCCAGACGACGCGTGAACGCTACTCAGGGAAGCGAAGCCTCGCACGCCGGATTCGTCACACGCGCAACGATTGCCCAGGGTGGGGCTGGGCCTGATCGGCGGCCGTTTCGAGGTCGTTGGCTCCGAGTTCGATTCTCAACCGCGGTTCAGCCTCAGCCGCTTGCGACACCGGGTCCGAGCCGGCGTCGCAACTCGGCTTCGTACGCGCGGATGGCGGGGCCAGCGTGCTGTTCCTTCAGTCGCTCGAGCGTCGGGTAGCCGGCATCTCGCTCCGCGTCCCATTCGTCGGCGAACCGGCCGGACTCGATGTCGTCGGCGAGTTCGCGCATCGTCGCGACGAAGTCGAGGTGGTCGAAGCGACCGCGGCGAGAGAGCTGTCCGTACTGACTCGTCGGCGAGTGGAACTCGGACTGCGCCGCGTAGCCGATCTCGCGCAACAGCCTGTAGGTTCGCTCGACCTCACCCGAGAGCACGAGTTCGACGATGATCGCCTCGACGGGGATGTCGTGTTCCATCATCGTCTGCACAAATGCGTTGTTCACGGCGGTCAATGCTGGTGAGAGCACCTGCTCGACACCGAGATCGAGCACTGCTTCTTGCATCGGTGTGAGCGCGAGCGCGCCCTGACGTAATCCCCCGATGGCCTTGGCAATGGCGAGGACGCGGCCGAGCGCCCGCCCGGTGGCGTCGTGGTGCACGCCTACGGCCGTGATGAACCCGACTCCTTCCTCATAGCAGCGGCGCACCTCGGGGCCGAGCATCCTCGGCGCGACCATTCCGCTGTCGCCGGGTGGATTCAACCGGCCGAACCCGAGCGTGTATCCGCTCGCGACGATCACACACGCATCAGTGCGCGGTGCGAGCGGCAATAGCGTGATGACGTCGTCAGGCACGAGGATGCAGATGACGTCAGCTCCGTTCGCAGCCTCCACGTCGTGAGCCTCGAATCCGTCAGCCACCGCCTGTTCGCGCGTTTCGTCGCGGCGCACACATACGAGCGGGGCGTATCCACTGTCGCGCAAGTTGAGTGCCCATGAACGACCCTGGTTGCCGTAGCCGACCACCGCGACCCGCTGCCCCTCCAACATGCCGCTGTCGGCGTCGCTCTCGTAGTAGATCGATGTCATATCCAGCAAGGTTGCAGATCCCATGACAACGAGCAACCCGCGTTCTCTGCGTTCTCCGTCGTTCGGACCGAGAGCCGACCGAGGCTTGGTACGCAGCGCGCGAATGATGCCCTGTCGTACATCCGCCAGGGGTCCGAGGAGGCTTCCATATTCCTTCGGCACGATGGTGTCCGGTAGCTCGCGGCCCGGACAGAACACGCCGATGCGTCCCGGCGACGCGGACCCGCGACGTAGTGCCCGAGCGGCACTCCCATGCCACCCGCGGTCGTGTGATCTCGCACGACGCGTCTCGTTCGTCAGCAGAGGCGGACGAACGTGTAGCCGCGGGCTCGCAATCCGAAGACGATGGCCGGCAAAGCGGCCACGGTTTGGCTGCGATCACCGCCGCCGTCGTGGATCGCGACGACGAGGCCGCGCCCATTCGCCGTTGCGAGCACGCGCGACACGATCGTCGACGTTCCCGGACGCAGGTAATCGGAGGGGTCCACGTTCCAGAGGATCTGCGTCAGGCCCAAGCGCGCGGCTTGCGACACGATCGTGGGACTCGTATCGCCGTAAGGAGGCCGGAAGCAGAGCGGACTGCGACGCGTTGCGGCGGCGATCGCGTCCGAACCGCGCTGCAGCTCCGCCGTGATCTCGGCGGGGGACAGATGGGTGAGATCGGCGTGATCCCAGGTGTGGTCGCCGACGGCCATGCCCGCGTCGGCTTCGGCGCGGACGAGCTCGGGATGGGAAACGACCTCGGTCCCGACGGCGAAGAATGTCGCCTGCACGCCCAGCCGCTCGAGCGCCGCGAGGACACCGAGCGTGTACTGGCTCGGGCCGTCGTCGAAGGTCAGCGCGACCTCGTCTGGTCCCACCCACGTTCGGATCTGCTGTCGGCTTCGCGCCCGTGCGAGCGTACGGAGGAACTCGAGGAGCGGGAGTGCGAGTCCCGATGAGGACGCCCATGGCGTTGCGATCCCGACGGTCGAGCCGGCGAGGTGCGCCTGTGACGCGCCCGGCCCCGCATCGCCGAACGCGCGCACGTCGCCGTCGCTCGAGGCGATCCAATAGCCGTTGGCGTCCTTGGTGGGAACGATGCCAACCGCGAGCGCGGCGCCGACGTTCGCGTCGCCCCAATTCGTCGCATCGCCGAAAGCGCGGACGCGACCGGTCCGGTCGACGAGCCAGTATCCGCGCCCCCTCGGGCTGACCGCGAACGTCGCGATGGGAGCAGCGATTCGTTCGCCGCCAAGCGATCCGAAGAAGCGCGCGTCGCCGAACGCGAACACACCGCCGTCGGATGCGAGTAACCAGTATCCGTGACCCGTGGCCGTTGAGCTCATCGCAACGATCGGTCGGTTCAGTGGAGTGCTCCCGAGCGATCCGAAGAAGCGCGCGTCGCCGAAGCTGAACACGCCGCCGTCGGACGCGACGAGCCAGTATCCGCGTCCGGTCGGCGTAGGCGCGATGTTGACGACCGGCTGGTTGAGGGGTCGGCCGCCGAGCGACCCGAGAAACGGCGCGCCGCCGAACGCGAACACGCCGCCGTCGAGGGACGCCATCCAGTAGCCGGTCGTCCCCGGTCGTCCTGCGATCGCGATGACAGGCATTTGAAGCTTGATCGCGTGCAGATCCCCACCGGCGGGCGCGTTGCCGATCGGCGCGACGATGCCGTTCACATCCGCCGTCCACGCGGTCAGAGAGGTCGGAATTACTCCGGGCGCCGCACCGACGCCGCCGCCCGCCGAGCCGCCGAGTGCGACAGTGCTCGCTGCGACCAAACCAACGACGCGCCGAACCAGTCCCTGCACGCGAGCAAACGTATTCTCTTCGGGATTCTGCCGGGAGAGCACTAGGCCGCACCAGAAAGTGACCGAAGACCCGGCGCAGGTGCTCCTCGACGCGCAGCGGTCTGGACACCGAAAGCACGCTGATCATTGCGCGGTCGTGATGGCTCTCGTCGGTCTTCGCCGCGTTGCGCGTCGGCAAGAAGATCCTCAGGACTTTCGCCTCTTGGACCGTGCCTGCAACGGATGCACGCTTGTCGAACAGCAGTCGAGCCTTGGCTCCGGTACGTTGACGACCGGCCTGCTCAGGCAGGCGGTGTGTGAGCCCACAAGCGCAGGTCCGGCATGGCGAGTCTCGGTGTAGCGATCGTTCGTGAGTATCAGCGAGGCGTGGTCTTCCGGCTGGGGAAGGTCCGCGGCGTCCGGAATCCGGGCTTGCGGTTCATGATTCCGCTCGTCGACCGGATGCAGAAGGTCAGTCTTCGTACGGTCACGATGCCGATCCAGTCTCAACAGATCATTACCAAGGACAACGTCTCGATCGGCGTTGCGGCGGTCGCGTACTTCCGGCGCGTGGATCCGGTGAAGTCGATTGTCGAGATCGAGAACGTCCAGGCCGCGATCGATCAGATCGCACAGACGACGGTCCGTAACGTCGTCGGCCGCTCGAGCCTCGATCAGGTGCTGAGCGCGACCGAGACGTTGAACGAGGCGATCAAGGACATCCTCGACATGACCGCCGAGCGGTGGGGTGTCCTCGTGCAGCTCGTGGAGCTGAAGGACATCCAACTGCCGGAGTCGATGCAGCGCGCGATGGCACGCGAGGCGGAGGCGGAACGGGAGAAGCGGGCAAAGATCATCGCCGCCGAGGGCGAGGCGCTGAGCGTGGGCAAGCTCGCCGAGGCGGCCGATGTGATCGTCGCGCATCCGATTGCCCTACAGCTGCGCAATCTGCAGGTCCTCGCCGAGATCGCGATCGAACGCAACTCCACGATCATCTTTCCGGCGCAGTTCCTGGACAGCATGCGGTCCGTCGCGCAGTTCGTCGACGGCGAACGCGTCGCGCATCGGCCTCCGGACACCGGGCGGCGGTCAGCAGATTCCGGGACGTGAAGCTCTTGGGCAAGATGGCGCAGCGAAGAGGTGTCGCGCTGGGTAAGCAGCGTCTGGAGATCTTCGCCGATCACGTCTGGCGGCGAGCGAGCCACCGGCCGACAGCGCGGGATCGACCGGGGGCGCTGACACCCCCGGAGCTGGAAGGATGAGGTTGTCGTGGTGTCCTTACCGTTCCGGTTCGTCGTCAACGGCGTAGATCGAGAACTGAACACGGATCCGAGCCGACCGTTGCTGTCAGTGCTCCGGGAGGATCTCGGTCTGACGGGCGCGAAGTTCGGCTGCGGTGAGGGTGCGTGCGGTGCGTGCAGCGTGCTCGTCGACGGCGAGGTCACGCGTGCGTGCGTAGTGTCTGCCAGCGCGATGGCCGGCCGATCGGTCGTCACCGTCGAAGGACTCGCGGACGAAGCGTCGCTGCACCCGGTACAGCAGGCCGTCCTCGACGGCGACGCAATGCAGTGCGGTTACTGCATTCCGGGGATGGTGGTCGCAGCGTCCGCGCTGCTCGCCAGGTATCCAGATGCCGACGAAGACACGATTCGAGCGGAGATGCAGCCCAACATCTGCCGGTGCTGCGTGTACCCGCGGCTGATGAGAGCAATTCTTGGCGCCACCGACATGAACGCGGCCGGCGTGCGCCGTCCCGAATCGCCCTCTGCTGAGCAGATCCCGATCCTGCACGCTCGACCGCGCGAGCCATGGGATCTCCAAGATGTGGCGGAACGCGACTACTTCGAGGTGTTGGGAGAGGGCCTGGTTGTCGTGGTTCCACCGGAAGCGACTGCGCCCGGTACGTGGTCGCCGACGGGTGGCGCGTGGCTTCATGTCGGCGCCGATGGCAGGGTCACGGCGTTCACCGGAAAGGTCGAGGTCGGACAGGGCACGCGTGCCGCGTTGCAGCGCGCGGTCGCTCGAGAGCTCCGGATGCCTGTCGACGGTGTCCGTATCGTCATGGGCGACACGGACGTATGTCCGTTCGACATCGGGACGTTCGGAAGCCTGTCGATGCCGACGGCGCTTCCCCCTCTCCGGATCGCGGCGGCGACGGCGCGCGCCGAGCTCGGACGGGTCGGCGCCGAGTTCGCAGACAGGCGGCAGGAGCTCGAAGCGGTCAAGACCGGGAAGCGTCGAGTGGTGATCGCGTCGGCCGATGTCGCGCTCGTTCCTCCGACCGATTGGTCGGATGCCGGCTCACTCACGCGGCCTGCCGCGTTGCAAGCCGTGACCGGAGCCAAAGTGTTCGCGACTGACATCGTCGTCGATGGAATATGGCACGGGCGTGTACTACGGCCTCCGGCGCCGGGCCAACGCCTGTGCAGTGCGGACACGACCGCGGCCGAAGCGATTCCGGGGGTGATCGTGCGACACGGCGACTTCGTCGGCGTCGCGGCTTCCGACGCCTCTACCGCCGCACGCGCGCTCGAAGCGATCGTCTCGGCGTGGGAGCCCGCGGATCTCGTGGGCGAGGCCGCGCTGACCGACCATCTCCGCACTCACCCGATCGAAGTCGAAGGGTGGGGTGGGTCATTCGAGCACGTCACCGGCGCGGTCGACGACGCCCTGCAGTCCGCCGACGTGCAGCTCGAACGGACGTACACGACGGCCTACCTCGCTCATGCGCCGCTCGAGACGCGTGTCGCGCTCGCTCAATGGAACGGCGATCGACTCACGGTGTGGACCGCGACGCAGCAGCCGTTCAACACGAGATCGGAGCTCGCGCGCGCTTTCGGCCTGCGCGACGCGTTGGTCAGAGTCGTCGTTCCGGACGCGGGAGGCGGATTCGGCGGGAAACACTCACCTGAGGTGGCCATCGAAGCCGCGCGGCTCGCTCGCGCGTCCGGCCATCCGGTACAGGTGCGATGGACTCGAGAAGAGGAGTTCACGCACGGGTACTTCCGCCCCGCTTCGGTGATCGACGTACGTGCCGGCGCGACATCCGGCGGCGCGCTCACCGCCTGGGAGTTCACCAACATCAACTCGGGAAGCGCGGCCATCACGTGCCCGTACGAGGTGGCCAATCAGCGCATTCACTTCCAACCGGCCGACGCACCACTTCGTCAAGGCCCATATCGCGCGCTCGCTGCGACCGCGAACCACTTCGCTCGTGAATCCATGATCGACGAACTGGCACACGCGCTGCGCCTCGATCCGCTCGAGTTCCGGATGCGCAACCTGCGCGACGACCGGCTCTCCACGGTCATCGCCGCCGCAACCGAACGCTTCGGTTGGTCCGATCGTCGACGCGAATCGGGCGTCGGCGCCGGATTCGCCGCCGGGGTCGAGAAAGGTGGGCGCATAGCCACCTGCGTCGAGATCCGATCACGACCCGGGGCCGACGACCTCGAGATCCTGAGGATTGTCACTGCGTTCGAGTGCGGCGCGGTCGTCGACACCGACAATCTGCGCAACCAGATCACGGGCGCGACGATCATGGGCATCGGCGGCGCGCTCTTCGAAGCCGTGCACTTCGACCGGCACCACATCCTCAACCCCCGGTTCTCCGAGTATCGCGTTCCCCGGTTCGGCGACACACCCCCGATCGAGGTCGTGCTCGTCGATCGCCCCGACCTTCCGCCGGCTGGCGGTGGCGAGACACCGATCGTCGCCATCGCTCCGGCCCTCGCGAGCGCGCTCTTCGATGCCACCGGCCGTCGCCACCGCGGGCTTCCGCTGCTCGGCGCCGCCCCCGGGAGCCGATAGTTCGCACGGGGCGACCCCGGGACCACGGGCCGGTCGGATCGTGGCCGACCCGCACGGGGCGGCGAAGGTGGCGCGCCAAAGCCTGAGCGAATGCGCAGGTCCAATCGCGAAGAGCGCGGCGCTGCTGGACGAATGGGAGCGGTTGCTCGAAGCCCGATCGACCGCGTTGACATACGGGTGCGCTTTCTCCTAGGGTACCTAGATACCTAGATAAATGGGAGTGCAGATGATCGAGTTCCATCTCGATTCGCGATCGGGAGTGGCGCCGTACCAGCAGGTCGTCCAGCAGGTCCGCCACGCGCTACGGCTCGGGCTCCTCGAAGTAGGTGACCAGCTCCCGACGGTGAAGGAGGTGGTCGCGAGCCTCGCAATCAATCCGAACACCGTGCTCAAGGCGTACAAGGAACTCGAGCACCTCGGTCTCGTTGCCGCGCGACCGGGCATCGGCACCTTCGTCATCAAGACCCTGACGGACGACTCCCTCGCCGCCCACGGCCCCCTCCGCCGGGATCTCGAGCGCTGGCTGTCGAAGGCCCGACGCGCGGGGCTCGACGACGAGAGCATCGACGCGCTCTTTCGCGACGTCGTTCGGTCCGCGGCCGCAGAAGACGTAGCGTGACCGCCGTCATCGAGGCGAACGGCCTCGGCAAGCGCTACCGCCAGACGTGGGCGCTCTCGGAGTGCACGCTCGCCATTCCGGCCGGCAAGGTCGTCGGGCTCGTCGGGCCGAACGGCGCCGGCAAGACCACGCTGCTCCACCTCTCGGTCGGCCTCCTGCAACCCACCGCCGGGTCGATCACCGTCCTCGGCGGGCGTCCCGGCACGACGCCGGACCAGCTGGCCCGCGTCGGCTTCGTCGCCCAGGACGCCCCGGTCTATGCGGGGCTGTCGATCCGTGATCACTTGCGGTTCGGCGCCCGGATGAACCCGAGCTGGGACATGGCGCTCGCCGAGGACCGCGTCGCGCGCGTCGGGCTCCAACCTCACCAGAGGGCGGGTGAGCTCTCGGGTGGCCAGCGCGCCCAGCTTGCCCTGACCTTGGCCGTGGCGAGGCGACCGGAGCTGCTCGTGCTCGACGAGCCCGTTGCGAGCCTCGATCCCCTCGCGCGGCGTGAGTTCTTGCAGGGTCTCATGGAGATCGTTGTCGAGCACGGCGCGAGCGTGATCCTCTCCTCCCACCTCGTTGCCGACCTCGAACGGGTCTGCGACTACGTGGTTGTTCTCGTCGACTCACGGGTGCAGGTCGCGGGAGACATCGACGACCTGCTTGCGACCCACCACCGGCTGACCGGCGCACGACGCGACCCCGACGCGCTCCCACGCGATCAGCAGGTCATCAGCGAGAGCCACACCGACCGGCAGAGCACGCTCGTCGTGCGAACCGAAGGCCCCGTGCTCGATCCCTCCTGGTCCGTCCAGCAGCTCGACCTCGAAGACCTCGTCCTCGCCTATATGACCCGTTCCGTCCAAGGGAATCGCCGCCCGAAGCTGGAGACTCGCCCGTGATCCGGGTCGCGCTGCGTCAGTTTCGCACCGAGGCGATCGTCGGCTTCGGGCTTCTGGCCGTGCTCGCGATCGTGCTCGCCGTCACGGGGCCGCACCTCGCGCAGGTGAACGACGCATTCCAGAGCAGCTGCAGGCCCGCGGGCGACTGCGCCACGACGCCGAACCCGGTATTCCGGGTCGACGTGCCGCTGCAGGGTTTCCTGCCGATCATCGTGACGGTCGCGCCCGCGCTCCTCGGCCTCTTCTTCGGCGCACCGCTCATTGCCCGCGAGCTCGAGACGGGCACGTTCCGCCTCGCGTGGACGCAGAGCGTCACGCGGCGGCGTTGGCTCGCGGTGAAGTTGGGGCTCGTCGGGATCGCCTCCATGGCAATCGCCGGACTGCTCACGTGGATGGTCGACTGGTGGGCGAGCCCGCTCGCGGCCGCGACCAAGGACCGTCTCGACCCCGGGCACTTCGGCTGGCACGGCGTCGTGCCGATCGGGTACGCGGCGTTTGCGTTCGCACTCGGGGCAACGGCCGGTGTGCTGCTGCGCCGCACGGTCCCGGCGATGGCCGCGACGCTCGTGGGCTTCGTCGCGGCACGCGTCGCGGTCGGGAACTGGGTTCGCCCGAACCTCGCGTCCCCACTCCACCAGTCCCTTTCGCTCGCGAGCACGGGTATCGGCAGCCTGAACCTCGCCGCGCAGACGGGCACGTTCTCGCTCATCCCGCCCTCGGTGAACATTCCCAACGGCTGGGTGTTGTCGACGGCGGTGGTCGACAAGTCCGGCAAGGCACTCACCGACCAGTACGTGCTCCATGCCTGTCCGGGATACGGCCGGTTCCCCGGCGCGCCGCCGTCGCCGGCCGCGATGCAATCGGTACATGCCTCGTGCCTCAACACGCTCTCTACGACCTTCCACACGGTTGCCGCCTACCAACCGGGTAGCCGTTTCTGGCCGTTCCAGTGGGCCGAGATGGCGATCTTCCTCGCGGCTGCGGTGGCGCTGTGCGGATTCAGCTACTGGTGGCTCCGGCGCCAGTAGCGCCGTGGATCGTTGTTGCCGGGACCCGACCAACTGCGTAACATACTCAGTATGCTACTTCGAGGATCCACCCGTTGAGCGTCCGTCACGCCCTGCTCGCGTTGTTGAGCGACGGGCCGAAGTACGGGCTGCAGCTCCGTCAGGAATTCGAGGACCGAACGGGCGAGGTGTGGCCGCTGAACGTCGGGCAGGTGTACACGACGCTGCAACGGCTCGAGCGTGACGGACTCGTCGAGTCCGACGACAACGGCGACGAGGGTCCCCAGCGCGATTTTCGTATCACGACGGAGGGCGAGGCGGAGCTGGCGGCGTGGTTGCGCACTCCGCCGGACATGACGTCTCCGCCCCGCGACGAGCTGGTCATCAAGGTCCTGGTCGCGATGCGGCTTCCCGGAGTCGACGTGCGCGACGTGGTGCAGGTGCACCGGCGCTACATCGTGGAGCTCATGCAGCAGTGGACCCGTCTGAAGGACGACGCCGCCGAGCACGAGATCGGCTTCCTGTTGGTCGTCGATGCGGAGCTGTTCCGGCTCGACTCGGTGATCCGATGGCTGGATTCCGCGGATGGGCGGCTCGCGCGGCTCGCGGCGGACCCGCCGCCTCCGCCGGGGCCCGAGTTGGCGCCGCGGTTGCGTCGGCGTTCGGTGGTGCGGCCATGACTGCCCTCGAGCTGCGTGACGTGTCCAAGGTGTACGGCGAAGGGGCGAACGAGGTGCACGCGTTGTGCGGGGTCGACCTGTCGGTCGACGCCGGCGCACTGGTGGCGGTGATGGGACCCAGCGGATCGGGGAAGAGCACCCTCTTGACGATCGCGGGAAGTCTCGAGGTCCCGTCGGGCGGCGAAGTGCT
>DATJAA010000268.1:0-7486 GCA_035516815.1 Acidimicrobiia bacterium
ACTCGAGATCTGCATCCTGGATCAGGACGTATTCGCCGGTTGCATGCGAAAAGCCCGTACGGACCGCCGCGCCTTTGCCGCGGTTGTAATCGTGCATGACGACACGCACCGTGCTGTCGCCGAGCTGCTTCAGCACGTCGCGGGTACCGTCGCTGCTCCCGTCGTCGACGACGACGATCTCGCGCTCGATCCCGTCGGGCAGGTCGACTGCGCGCATCCGGCGCAGGACCTCGACGACCGTGTTGCGCTCGTTGAACACCGGGACGACGACCGAGAGCTTGCGCAGCTTCGGCGGCGCGTCGGTACGGTCAGGCGCGACCATTGGCCCGCTCCTCCCGGTACCAGTCGCGCATGTGCGTCAGACCTTCGCGCAGCGCGACCGTGGGCTCCCAGCCCAACAGCGTGCGGGCACGCGTGATGTCGGGCCGGCGGCGGGTCGGGTCGCCGACCGGCAGTGGCTCGAACACCACCTCCGACATCGATCCGGTCACCTCGCGGACGACGTCGACGAGCTCGAGCATCGTGATCTCCGTGGGGTTCCCGATGTTCACCGGATCACACACGTCCGAGTCGAACAGCGCGACGATCCCGCGCACCTCGTCGGCCACGTAGCAGAATGAGCGCGTTTGCGTGCCGGCGCCGTACATCGTCAGCGGTTTTCCGTCGATCGCCTGCATCAGGAAGTTCGAGACGACGCGACCGTCGGCCGGCCGCAAGCGCGGGCCGTACGTGTTGAAGATCCGTACGATCGCGGTCGGGAGGTCGTACAGGCGCTGGTACGTGGCTGTGAGAGTTTCCGCGAACCGCTTCGCTTCGTCGTATACGGCGCGCGGCGCCGTAGGGTCGACGTTGCCGTTGTACGACTCGACCTGCGGGTGCACGTCGGGATCGCCGTAGATCTCGCTCGTCGACGCGATCAGGAACCTCGCTTCGTTCTCGAGCGCGAGATCGAGCGCGCGACGCGTGCCGAGTGAGCTGACATCCATCGTCTCGAGAGGGATGCCGAGGTACTCGGGCGGGCTCGCGGGGCTCGCGAAGTGCAGCACTCCGTCGACGCGCCCGTCGACCGGGATCTCCTTGCACACGTCGGCGCGCACGAACTTGAAGCCCGGATGCTCGGCGAGATGCGCGATGTTCTGCAACCGGCCGGTCGACAGGTTGTCGACCGCGACGACCTCGTCGCCGCGCGAGATGAAGGCATCGCAGAGATGCGATCCGATGAAGCCGGACCCACCGGTGATGACGATACGTGCCATCTACCGCCGCCCGACGCCCTGGTACTCGAAGCCCCGCCGCCGCATCGCTACAGGATCGAGGAGATTACGGGCATCGACGATCGCGCGTCCGCGCATGGCGTCGTGTACCCGGTCGAAATCGAGCCACCGGAACTCGTCCCATTCCGTGAGCAGCACCACGGCATCGGCGTCGGCAGCGGCGTCGTACGCGTCGGCGCACAGCTCCAGGCCCGGAACGAGCGCCCGGGGCCGGTCGCCCGCGCCGGGGTCGTAGCCGCGTACGACAGCCCCTTCCTCGAGCAGGCGGCGCGCCACGAAGATGGCCGGCGAGTCGCGCAGATCGTCGGTGTCGGCCTTGAAGGTGAGGCCCCACAGACCGACTGTGACCTCCGAGAGGCTGCCACCGACACTCGAGCGGACCTTCTCGATCATCCGCTCGTGCTGAGCGGCATTGACGTCGACGACGCCGGCCAGCAAGTCGAAGTCGTAGCCCGCCGAGCTCGAGATGTGGAGGAGCGCGGCGACGTCCTTGGGAAAACATGATCCGCCGTAGCCCGGCCCGGGGTGGAGGAACTGAAACCCGATGCGCGTGTCGTATCCCATCCCGATCGCGACCTCGCGCGCGTCGGCGTCGACCGCTTCGCACAGGTTCGCGATCGCATTGATGAACGACACCTTCGTGGCGAGAAACGCGTTCGACGCGTACTTGATCATCTCGGCCGACGCGGGGTCGGTGACGAGGACAGGCGCTTCGACCCGCTTGTAGAGCTCGCTCACGCGGACCGCTGATTCGCGGTCTTCGCACCCGATGACAATGCGATCCGGATTCAAGAAGTCGCGGACCGCCTGGCCTTCGCGCAGGAATTCGGGGTTCGACGCCACAGTGACGCCCTCGGCACGCGCACCGGCCTCTGACAGCACCCGCTGCACGAAGCGGGTCGATCCGACCGGGACCGTCGACTTGTTGACCACGACCGTGTTGAGCGCGAGGACGGGCGCGATCTCGCGAGCGACCGCCTCCACGAACGAGAGGTCGGCCGAGCCGTCGGCGCCCTGGGGCGTCTGCACGCACAGGAACACGATCTCCGCGGACTGGGACGCGGTGGCGGCGCCGAGCACGAACGCGAGCCGGCCCGAGGCGAGGCCTTCCTTGATGAGCTCGGGCAGACCCAGCTCGAGGATCGGCACCTCACCCTTCTTCAGGCGCGCGACACGGTCGGCGTCGATATCGGCGCAGAGGACGTCGTGTCCGAGGTGGGCGAAACACGCCGCAGTCGTGAGCCCGACGTACCCGGCGCCGATGACCGCGACCCTCACCGCGCGCGCGGTCCGAGAGATGACATGAGGTGCCAGTTTAGAGGTCGCGCGATGGGTCTCAGCAGCTCAGCAGCCGATCGCGGGAAGCGATGTGCCGGATGTCGCACTCGAGCCCGCCGGACTGCCCGACGCACCCGCGTGTTGCGTACTGCCCGATGCTGCCGTCGCCGGCGTCCCGGTGGTCGAGACCGAGCTGAGGCCGTGGTAATCGGTGCCCAGCACCAGCACGACGTCGGCTCCGTTGGGCGCGCTGCCGTTCAGCGCGACCGCACGGCCGGCGCCACCGAGCTCGCTCAGGAGGAACTGGGCCTTGGCGGACGCGCCGGGCACGTACCGCACCTCCGTCACCGCGTAATCGCTGCGATCGGCGTTGGTCGCCGGGGCGACGAGTGAGAAACCCAAGTGCGCCAAGGCGTCGTGCGCGCCCGCACCGAGCCCGGTGCGGCCGCTCCCGTTCTCCACCGCGATGTGCACACTGGCCGGCGCGACCGCGGCCGCGGCACCCGAGAGCGGTTTCCCGATACCCCGCAGGCGGGCGAGCATGGGCGCCGCCTTCGTCGCGTCGAGCTGCAGCGCGTCCTGGCCGTCGAAGAAGTGACGGGTCGCGGGCAGCGTTTGCGTCTCGACGCCGCCCGGACGGTGGAACGCATAGGCCAGGGCCCGCAGCGAGGACAGTCCGAGCTTCGGGTCTCGCTGGAGGTCGGCCAGCATCGAATCGGCGAGATCGCTCGCCTTCCACGGCTTGCGCTCCGCCGCCTTCAGCGTCTCCTGTGCGAGTGTGCGCAGGAAATACTGCTGACGCTGGATCCGGCCGAGATCCGATGTCGGGTCGCTCTGCCACCGGCCGTCCACGAACGACTCGTAGTAGCGCGAGCGGACGTAAGCGAGCGCTTGACTCCCGGACAGATGCACGCACCCGGCCGTCGGCACGTTGAGGCCGCTCTTGGCGTCGCGAGCGGGCGCGGGAAAGTAGATGGGAATGGAACCGAGGGTGTTCACCATCTTCTGGAAACCCTCGAAATCGATCTGCAGGTAGTGACTGATCGGAACGTCGAAATCCTGCTCGATCGTCTCGATCACGCGCTGGGGGCCGGCGTTGAACGCCGCGTTGATCTTGGCGTGACCCAAGCCGGGGATCGCGACCCAGAGGTCGCGCGGGAACGACACCACGAGCGCCGTCCCCGTCGCGCTGTCAACGTGCACGACCATGATCGTGTCGGAGCGCTGGCCCGTCTCCTCCTGGGCGCTGCCGAAATGCTGCGCTTGTTGTGGCGTGTCGACGAACGCACGTGAGTCGGAGCCGATGAGCAGGTAGTTGTCGCCCGGCTCGAGCACCGACGTATCCATCGCGACCTTCGATACCTTCGACACCTTGCGCGCGGCCTCCGCGTAGGCGCCGGCGATCGCGATCGTCATGAGCAGCGCGGCGACCACGAAGGCTGTGATCAGCCGGTGCAAGAACATGCGGGGCGACAGCTGTTTCATCACGTCATTGCTTCGGGCAGCCGACCAATGTGCCGCCCGTCTTGGGATCGACGGGAACGAAGCGAGTGTCCACGGTCGTGCGGTGGACCGTCGTGGTCGTGGCCACGGACGTGGGAGTCGTCGCGCCGGACACGCGAGTTGTCGGTGTGGTCGCCGCGGACGCGGGCGCTCCGCTCGACCGCCGGATGAGGTCGAGCCGGTGTGTCAGCGCGTCGTAGTCGCGTCCGACGATCAACAACACGTCACCACCGAGGACATTCTTGACCGACGGCGCCTCGACGAGGTTGATGGTTCCCACGGCGACGGCAACGGTGTACCCGGCGCGGAACTCGCCGGGGGCGTAGCGCACCTGCGTCTGGTAGTCGCTGCGGTCGGCGTCGGCAGCCGGGCCTCCCGACCGGAACCCCGCGGCCTCGAGCGTGCCGAGCACCCGGCCGGCTGCGTTCTTGGCACCGGATCCGTTCACGACGCGCACCTTCACCTCGTCGGCCGGGAGCGGCTCGATGATCGGCCGTTTCGGCGGCGCGGTGAACTGTGAGAGCTGCTCGATCACACCGCCCGCGTCGGGGAACTTGGCGAGCACCCGGTTCGGGTTCGCAGGATCGGGAACCGTGGGAAGCGTCGACATGGCGACCTTCGCGGGGTTCAACCCGCGGAAGGTGCGCGCCAGGTTGTCGAGCTCGCTCTGCTTCAGAGTCTGATCGTGTCCGAGACTCCGGAAGATCGCGTTGAGCAGGCTCGCGATTCCGAATGGATCGTGGCCGGCTTTGTCGATCGCGGCCTGGCTCACCGTGCGCAGGAAGTACTGCTGGCGCGGGATGCGATCGATGTCGCTGCCCGTGGCAACCCATCCGTCCCCGCCTCGGGACGTGGTGTAGTTCCAGCTCCACGAGGCCGGATTCCGCAGGTCCTTGGGTACGTAGTAGTGCCGCGAGCGCGCGTAGGCGAGCGCTTGATCGCCGTTGAGGCTGACGCACCCCGAATGCTCGACGTCGAGCCCGGTGTACGGATCGTGCGCGGGTGTCGGGAACCAGAGATTGATGTGGCCGATCTCGTTGACGATGTCGCGGAAGCCCCGGAAGTCGACCTCGAGGTAATGATTGATCTTCATCGGTGAAAAGTTGAGCTCCATCGTCCGGATGACGAGCGACGCGCCACCGAATGCGAACGCGGCGTTCAACAGGTTCCGGCCATGACCGGGGATCTGCACCATGAGGTCACGCGGAAACGACACCAGCATGCCTGTGTGTCCCGTGGGATCGACGTGCAGCACCATCATGACGTCGGAGTGCTGTGGCCCGACCTCCTGGCTGGTCCCGAACGCCTGCGCCTCCTCCTGGGACTCGTCCGGCGGCCGTACGTCGGATCCGATCAACAGGTAGTTGGCGGGTTCGCCGGGCTTCGTCGGAGTGAGGTCGGTGATATGGATCACCTTGCTCTTCCCGAACTCCCGGCGTCCGAAGGCCTGCGCGGAGACGAACCCGGCCACCGCCAGGGAGACCACGAGCACGAGCGCGATCGCGAAGCGACCAAGAAACGAAAATAGCGGGGAGTTGCGGAGCACGCGGCGACGGATTCTACCGGCGGGGATGTCGTGAATTCGGACGGCCGTTCCGACTTCACGCGTCCTTCATACGCGGCGATCACTCCACAGGCAATCCCAAGCCGCGCGCCAGAACGAGACGTTGGATCTCGCTCGTTCCTTCGCCGATCTCGAGAATCTTCGCGTCGCGGTAGTAGCGGCTGACGGGCGTGTCGTCGATGAAGCCGTAACCACCGTGGATCTGGACGGCGTCGCGCGTCGCGCTCACCGCGATCTCGCTCGCGTACAGCTTCGCCATGGCGGCGGCCTCGCGTATCGGACAACCGCGTTCGCGCAGCCAGGCCGCTTTGTACACGAGATTGCGCGCATTCTCGACGGCGACCGCCATGTCGGCGCACTTGAACGCGATCGATTGATAGCGACCGATCGGGCCTCCGAACGTCCGGCGCTCCTTCGCGTAGGCGACCGACGCGTCGAGGCACGCGCGCGCCATACCGAGTGCGAGCGCCGCGATGGCGATCCGGCCGTCGTCCAGGATGCGAAGAAACGTCTTGAATCCCTCGCCGCGGGCACCGAGCACGTTGCCCTCCGGAACACGGCAACCGTCGAAGACCAACTCGTGCGTGTCGGATGCGTGCCAGCCCATCTTGCGGTACGGCGGCTGGACGACGAAACCGGGTGTCCCGCGGTCGACGACGATGTTCGAGATCTCGTTCGGCGCCGTGCGCGCGGTGATCGTGACGCACTTCGTCATCTCGGTTCCCGAGTTGGTGATGAATGTCTTCTGCCCGTCGACGACCCACTCGTGGGTCGCGTCGTCGAGCTTCGCTCGCGTCTTCGTGGCGCCCGCATCCGATCCCGCCTCGGCTTCGGTGAGGCCGAATGCGCCGAGCACCTCCCCCGCGATCATGGGCACCAGATACTCGTGCTTCTGCTCCTCGGTACCGGCGTAGAAGAAGGGCGCCGCGCCGAGGCTCACGCCCGCCTCGAGCGTGATCGCCATGGAAGCGTCGACCCGTGCGATCTCCTCGACGGCGATGCAATACGTCAGGTAGTCGGCTCCGCCGCCTCCGTATTCCTCGGGGAACGGCAGGCCGAACAGACCGAGCCGGCCCATCGAGCGCACCGTCTCGACGGGGAACGTGTGGTCGCGATCCCAGGCCTCCGCATGCGGCGCGATCTCGCTTTCCGCGAAGTCGCGTACGACGGCGCGGAACTGTTCCTGTTCCGGGCTCGGATCGAACTCCACGGTCGGAACGGTAGTCGGAGCGGTACCTTGCGTCCGTGGAAGCGCGCCGGGGTTACGCCATCGTGCGCGACGGAGCACGCTGGCTCGTCGGCGAGCACCCGTCGCGCGTGATCACCGCGCGCGGTGCGAACGTGTTCGACGCGCTGGAAGAGATGGCTATCGGCGGCTTCTGGGTCGGTTTTGTCGCCTACGAGGCCGGCCGGGCGATCGAGCACGTCGACGCGCGCTCGGCCGACGACCTCGATCTGCCCGACCTCGCGTTCGCGCGCTTCGACGACATCCGGACCGAGCACGACCTGACGGCGCTGGAAGCGCTTCGGCTCCCGCCGGTCGTGGATCTGGGAACCGGGATATCCAGCCTCACGCCGTCGGAGCACGCCGCGCTCGTCGATCGGATCCACACGCTCCTCGTCGAAGGCGAGTGCTACCAGGTGAACCTGACGCGCCGGCTGACCTTCGACTCCGCGCCGGAACCGCTCGATCTGTTCGCCGCGCTCACGCGCGCGAATCCTTCGCCGTATGCCGGCGTGTGCGCATTCGGAGATGTGCTCCCGGGCGTCGCGGTCGTGTCGGCGTCGCCGGAATGCTTCCTGCGCGTCGAAGGACGCGCGGTCGAGACGCGACCGATCAAGGGCACGGCGGCCGATGCGGCCACGC
>DATJAA010000269.1:0-8986 GCA_035516815.1 Acidimicrobiia bacterium
GGCCGCAACCGCCTTCACGTCGTCGGGGGAGACGAAGTCGCGACCGGTGACCGTCGCGTGTGCACGCGCCGCGTGCAGCAAGCTGAGACTCGCCCGCGGCGACGCACCGAGCGCGACACCCGGGTAGTTGCGCGTCGCGTCGGCGACGTCGAGCACGTAGTCGAGAACAGAGTGCGCGCAGTGCACGCGCCGGACGGCTGCCATCACCCGCACGAGCTCCTCGGGCGACGTGACCGGTTCGATCTCGTCGAGCACGTCGACCCCGCTGCCGCCGGCCAGGATCTCGCGCTCGGCGTGGCGGCCCGGGCGCCCGATGGTGCACACCATCGCGAAGCGGTCGAGCTGGCTGTCGGGCAGCGGGAACGTGCCTGCGTGCCCGAACGGGTTCTCCGTCGCGACGAGAAAGAAGGGCTTCGGCAAGGCGTGGGTTACACCGTCGATCGTGACCTGGTGCTCCTCCATCGGCTCGAGGAGCGCGGCCTGAGTCCGGGGCGACGCGCGGTTCACCTCGTCGACGAGGAGAACATTGGCGAACACCGGGCCGGCGCGAAACTCCCATGCACCTGTGGCCGGGCTGTACACGGTGGTGCCCGTGACGTCGGCCGGCAGGAGGTCGGGGGTGCACTGCACTCGGCCGAAGCGCCCGCCGATCGCGTTCGCCAGCGACTTCGCGAGCAGGGTCTTGCCCGTCCCGGGAACGCCCTCCACGAGAAGGTGGCCGCCGGAGAGCAGGGCCACGACGGCGAGCCCGACGATGTCGTCGGTTCCCCGCATCGAGCGGCACACCGCGTGGAACAGGTCGACGGCGACCGCGCGGGGATCCCGTGGTTCGTCGACGGGCGAGGTCGGCAGCTGCATACCGCCATCCAGGCTAGGGCACGGACGACCGCGGGCCGTACGGTCGGAAATCAGGACCCCGGCGGTCGCCGATGCTCGCCGTCGGTACCGTCGTCGTCGGTGCCGGACTCGCCGATCTCGTCGAGCAACAGCGTCACCAGCTCGATGTGCAACGCGGTGAGCCAGCTGTACAGCACGCCGTACTCGAACCGCGGGTCGTCGGGGGCGTACTCGGTGTCGGTGTCCTCGGTGACACCGAGCGCAGCGCCGATGACGAGGCGCGCGTCGTTCACCGCCGTGAGCCACTGAGTCTCTTCGTTCGGGCTCAGCGTGAGCTCGACCCGGCCCGACGCGGCCGGCCTCGCCGCCTCCAGACCACTCGCGATGGTCTCGAACGCCTCACGGCGCGACCGGACCAGGTCGTCGTGGACAAGGGCGTCGAACTCCGCCTGTGCCGATTCCTCGGTCGGGTCGAGATACGCACGCGGATAGAGCCTGTCTCGAACGTCACCCTCCGGGGGGTGCTCGACGATGCCGATCATGTCGCGCGCGGTCAGGAGGAGGAGATCGACCTCCTGCGTGTAGAGCGTCACCCGCAACGTGCCGTCGCGACGGCGTTGGAACGTCCGCCGCGCCATTCAGTCGTCCTTCTGCATCGTGGCCCACAAGCCGTGCGCGTGCAACCGGGCGACGTCGGCCTCGCACTTCTCACGCGAGCCGCTCGCCACCACCGCCTTACCCTCGTAGTGGACCTGGTTCGTGAGCCGGCTCGCCTTCGCACGCGAATAGCCGAAGAGCTTCTGGAACACGAAGATCACATAGGCGAACGTGTTGACCGGATCGTTCCAGACGATGACGACCCACGGAACGTCGGGGCGGGTCTCGTGTTCGCCGAGCAACTCCTCGACCGTGTCGGGAATCGTGATCTCCTCGACATCGGGCGGGCTCATCACTCCGCCGCGCGCACGTTCTCGGCGATGCGGGCGAGCAGTCCGTTCACGAAGCGACCAGAGTCCTTCGTCGAGTACAACTTCGCCAGCTCCACCGCCTCGGTGATTATCACTCCGGTCGGCGTCTCCGGCATCCACACGAGCTCGTAGGTCCCGAGTCGCAGCAACGCGCGATCGACGACCGGCATCCGCTCGAGGGACCAGTGTTCGGAGAACTTCCGCAAGAGGGCGTCGATCTCCTCGCGGTGATCGTCGGCACCGCGCACGATCCGGCAGGCGTACTCGTCCGGCTCGACCGGTTGTTCGGCGACCAGCTCGGCCGCGCTCACGCCGCGCAGCTCACACTCGTAGGCAAGTCCCAGCGCACGTTCCCGCGCAGCGCGGCGCGTGGCCACCGGCGGCTCCTCCCTGTTGCTCAGGAGCGGGACAGATACTCGCCCGACCGGGTGTCGACCTTGACGCGGTCGCCGACGTTCACGAAAAGCGGTACCTGCACCACGAAGCCGGTCTCGAGCGTCGCAGCCTTGCGCGCACCCGAGACACGGTCGCCCTGCATCCCCGGCTCGGTCTCGGTGACGGTGAGCTCGACGGACGCCGGCAGGTCGACGCCGATGACCTCGTCCTCGTATGTCGGCAGCACCGCGGTATCGCCTTCTTTGAGATAATTGACGGAGCTTCCGACGTTCTGCGCGCTCACGTGGAGCTGGTCGTAGGTCTCGTTGTCCATGAAGACGTAGTCGCTGCCCTCGCGGTAGAGGAACTGCATCTCGCGCTTGTCGATGACCGCGAGCTTCACCTTCTCGTCGGCGCGAAAGGTTCGGTCGAGGACGGCGCCGCTACGGATGTTCTTGAGCTTGGTCCGCACGAACGCGCCGCCCTTGCCCGGCTTGACGTGCTGGAACTCGACGACTGACATCAAACCCTCGGGGAGGTTCAGCGCCATTCCGTTCTTCAGGTCGTTGGTCGAGATGCTCACAGCACGAGATCCTTGGGGGTGAGGGTGAGGGCTTCGCCGCCCGCGGCGCCGACGACCAGCGTGTCCTCGATGCGCACACCGCCGACGCCGGGGAGGTAGACGCCTGGCTCGACGGTGACGACGTCGTTCAACAGCAAGGTATCACCCGCCGTCGAAGCGACCCGCGGCGCTTCGTGGATCTCGAGGCCGACTCCGTGGCCGGTCGAGTGCGAGAACGCGTCGGCCCAGCCCGCGTCGGCGATCACGTCGCGAGAGGCGCGATCGACCTCCGCGCAGGACACGTCGACACCGACGGCGGCCCGTCCCGCCGCCTGGCTCTGCATCACGACGTCGAAGAGATGTCGCGCGTCGGCACCCGGGTCGCCGACGGAGACTGTGCGTGTCATGTCGGAGCAATAGCCGTCGACGATGCAGCCGAAGTCGCACACGACGAGCTCGTTGCGCTCGATGACGCGGTCGCTGGGCATGTGATGCGGCTTCGACCCGTTGGGCCCCGACGCGATGATCGGATCGAAGCTGTTGCCGCTCGCACCGCGCTCGCGCATCGCGAATTCGAGCGCGAGCGCGAACGCCCGTTCAGTGGGTCGGGCGGCGAGCATCGGGAGCAACGACTGGAACGCGTCGTCGGCGATCGCGCACGCGCGCCGGATGCGATCGATCTCGCCGGCGTCCTTGTTCCGGCGCAGTGCCTCGACGAGCTCCCCCGCGGGAACGATCTCGACGCCGGCGAACGCCGACACGTAGTCGAGCTGCTGCGCCCAGGTGACGCCGTGCTCCTCGAGACCGAGGCACGCACCGGCGGCGAGGGCTTGTACGAGCAGCTCGCGCTGCGCTGCGCCGGTGAGCCCGATCTGCACGTCGGCCCGGACGCCGGCCGCGTCGAGCTCCTCGCGGGCGCGCTGGGTGTAGCGGCCGTCGGTGACGAAGAGTGCGCCGCTCGCGGTGACGAGCAACACCGCGGCCGAGCCGGTGAAGCCCGTCAGGTACCGCACGTTGGCGAGCTTGGTCACGAGGAGCGCGTCGATTCCGGTGTCGCTGATCCGCGCCTGCAGGCGGCCGATGCGCGGTGCAACGTCGAGAGCGGCGAGCGGTGCGGTCGAGAGCGTCATGCGCGTTCCTCCAACAGGCTGGCGGCCGCGTCGACGGCCAGGCGATAACCCGTGGCCCGGAAGCCGGCGATCGTGCCGTCGACCACGGGCGAGACGACCGACGTATGGCGCCAGGACTCTCGCGCGTTCGGGTTCGAGAGGTGCAGTTCGATCTTCACGCCGTCGTACATCGCGAGTGCATCTGCGAGCGCGTACGCGTAGTGAGAGAACGCGCCGGGGTTGAACACTATGGCCGCGCATCTCCCACGCGCAGCGTGGATGGCGTCGATCAGCACGCCTTCGTGGTTCGATTGCACGTGCTCGATCTCATGTCCGTAATCGGCCGCGGTCTGGGTCGCGATGGCGACCAGGTCGTCGAGCGACGTGGTGCCGTAGTAATCGGGCTCGCGCTCGCCGAGCAGGTTCAAGTTGGGTCCCGAGACCAACAAGATGATCGCCATGCCGCCTTATCCCTCTATACCAATCGCGGCCAGCGCCTTGCGCACCGCGGCCGGGTCGGGATCGTCGACCCGTTCGATTCCGCTCGGCCCCGCGAGCACGAAGGTGAGCCCGCCGACCGATTTCTTGTCGCGTGCCATGATCGGCACGATGTCGTCGGCGCGCAGCCCGGGTGGCGCCTGCGTCGGGAGGCCGAGTGCGGCCACGAGCCGTTCGTGGTGCATCACCGCCGGTTGATCGATCCGCTCGAGCGCGGCCGCGAGCTGCGCCGCGAACACGAGTCCGACCGCGACTGCCTCGCCGTGCAGGAGGGCGTGACCACTCGCCGTCTCGAGCGCGTGCGCGAGTGTGTGTCCGTAGTTGAGCACCGCGCGCGTTCCCGTCCGTTCGTACTCGTCGGCGGCGACGTAGTGGGCCTTGATCCGGGCGCAGCGCGCGATGACCTCGTTCAGCACCGCCGGCTCGCGTGCGATCAGCTCGGCCGCTCGCGCGGAAACGAAGTCGTCGTCCATCAGCGCGTACTTCGCGATCTCACCCAGCCCGGACCGGTACTCGCGGTCGGGCAGCGTCGCGAGCGCGGCGGGGTCGGCTAGCACGGCACGCGGCTGGCGGAATGCGCCGACGAGATTCTTGCCCTGGGGCAGGTTGACCCCGGTTTTCCCGCCGATCGCGGAGTCGACCATCGCGAGGAGTGTCGTCGGAACCTGCACCACGTCGACGCCGCGGTGATACACCGACGCGGCAAAGCCGCCGGTGTCTCCCACCACCCCACCGCCGAGTGCGACGACCGCGTCGGCGCGCAGGAGTCCCCACGCGGCGAAGTTCCGGCACAGGTGTTCGACCGTGGCCAGCGTCTTTGCATCCTCGCCGTCGTCCATGAGGAACGTCTCGTGCCCCACGCCCGCGTCCTCCAGCGCGGTCCGGACGAGACCGGCGATCTCGTCGGGGATCTTCGCCTGCGTGACGACCGCGGCGCGGCGACGGCCCGCGAGCACCACGCCGAGCTCGGCGATCGCCTCGGCCCCTACCACGATGTCGTACGCGTCCGCGCCGAGATCGACATGCACTCGCGCGCTCACGCGGCACACTCCGCGAAGGCGGCGAGCACCGCGTCGGCAACGGCTTCGACGGCGATTCCGTCCGTGTCGACCGAGGTGTGCGCGGCCGCTTCGTAGGCGGGCTCGCGCTGGCGCTCGAGGCGCGCCAGCACGCCGGCCGGGCCGCCGCGCAACAGCGGGCGAGTCGTGTCGTCGCCGACGCGCGCGAGCAGTGTCGCCGCCGGGGCCCGCAGCCACACCACGGTGCCGGTCGCCCGGAGGAGCCGGCGGTTCTCGGCGTCGAGCACGGTCCCGCCGCCGCATGCGACGACCAGCGGCTGGGGCGAGGCGCACACGTCGGCGACGACGTCGTGCTCGATCCGGCGGAACTCGGCCTCGCCACCCGCGGCGAAAATGTCGTCGACCGACATCTGCGCGGTATGGATCACGAGGTCGTCGGTATCGACGAAGTCACGCGCGAGGCGGCGCGCGCACTCTCGTCCCACCGTGGTCTTTCCCGCGCCCATCAATCCAATGAGCACGAGGTGCCCCGCGTCCGCGGTCCGACCGGACCCGTCGGAGCCGGTCATGTCAGCGAGGCGAGATACGCGTCGTGGTTGCGCACGAATTCGGTGAGCGAATCGCCTCCGAACTTGCGGAGCGCCTCTGCGGCGAGGACGAGCGCGACCATGGTCTCCGCCACGACTCCCGCGGCGGGCACCGCCGTCACGTCGGTCCGTTCCTTGAACGAGAGGGTCTCGACCTTCGACTCGACGTCGACCGTCTTCAGGACGGGACGGTTCAGCGTGGCGAGCGGCTTCATCGCGACGCGCGCGACGAGAAGGTCGCCCGTGGTCATGCCGCCCTCGATGCCGCCGGCCCGGGTCGACTCACGGCGGTAGGCACGCCGCTCCGCGTCCCAGGAGATGGCATCGTGCGCCTCGCTGCCCGGGAGACCGGCCACGGTGAATCCGTCACCGATCTCCACTGCCTTCATGGCTTGGATGCTCATGAGCGCCTGCGCGAGGAGCCCGTCGATACGCCGGTCCCAGTGCACGTGCGAGCCGAGCCCCGGCGGCACGCCGTAGCCGAGCACCTCCACGACCCCACCGAGCGAATCCCCCGCCTTCGCGGCTTCTTTGATCTCGCGGATCATGTCGGACTCGGAATCGGGGTCGAAGCAACGGACCTCGGACGCGTCGACCTGCGCGAGATCGTCGACGGTCGGGCGGCGCCCGCCGGACGCGGTTGCAGCACCGAGTTGGATCACGTGGCTGAGGACCGCGACGTCGACGTGCGCGAGGAGCGCCTTGGCCACGCTCCCCGCCGCCACGCGCGCCGCGGTCTCGCGCGCCGACGCGCGCTCCAGGACGTCGCGCGCGTCGTCGAAGCCGTACTTCTGCATTCCGGCGAGGTCAGCATGACCGGGCCGGGGTTTCGTGAGCGGCGCCGATGTGTGTCCCGGCGCCGACGACATCTCCTCGGCCCACTTCCCCGTCGCCCATTCACTGTTGCGTATGAGGATCGCGAGCGGGCTGCCGAGGGTGCGGCCATGGCGCACGCCGCCGAGGAACTCGACCTCGTCGCGCTCGAAACGCATGCGCGGCCCGCGGCCGTAGCCCAGCCGGCGGCGCGCCAACTCGTCGGCGACGTCGTCGATCAGGATGGGTAAGCCGGCGGGCAGACCCTCGACGGTGACCACCAACGCCGGTCCGTGAGACTCCCCCGCCGTCAGGAACCGCAGCACGGTGCCTCCACAGGCGGCGGCGCCCGTCACGGCACCGCCGTCACGTCGGTCGGATCGCCTCGATTGTACGGCAGCGCATGATCGGGCTAGCTGTTCTGCGTGCCGGGCGGCGCCGACGGTGCAACCGTCGCCGGTGTCGCAGCCGGCGTCGCGGTCCCGGTCGTCCCGGTGGTCCCGTTCGGGACGGCGACCGCGCCGGGCTGGCTGAAGATGCGACCCGAGAGCTGCATCTGGAGCTTGGGCGAGGCGAACAGGCTTCCGCCCGAGCCGACACCGGTCGAATCGCTTCCGGTCGTCGTCGTGACGTTGTCCAGCACGAAGATGCGCTTCATCGAGGCGAGACCGGCGAGGTACCGCGCGAGCTGGTCCTCGGTGCCCTCGACGGTGATGCCGACGGTGATCGACGAGTACGTGCCCGCCGACGTCGGCGTCGAGTTCGTCACCGACTGCCAGTCGGCGCCCGACGAAGCGCGCAGCAGATCGATCGACCGCAGGAACGACGCCTCGGCGCCGTCTTGCGGGACGGCGCCCAGCATGACGTCGGTCTTCACGTCCTTCGACTTGGGCTTCTTGGAAATGGTCGCGCCCGACAGCGCCTGGCGCAGATTGTCGGCACTCACGTTGGCGTCGTGAGCCTCGCTCCGGTCTTTCGACGCCTTGCTCTCCATCGGCGAGTAGACGACGCGATACCACAGCAGTCCGACCATGAGCACCGCGAGCCCGGCGACGACCAGGTTCTTCGTCTTTACTTGCACTTCGCCTCCCCGAAGAAGGTCTCCAGCCGGTGGCCGCGAGCGGTCGAGCCGAGTGAAGCGGTGATGGTGAACTGCACCCCGGCCGTGTTCGCCGTGGTTCCCGATTTCGCCGTCGTCATCCAGAGGTTGGTGAGATCGGTGTCGTGCTGGAGCGCGTCCATGAAGGTGCTGACCACGCTGACGCTCGGCGCGATGCCCGTCATCGTCAGCGTGCCGTCCGGTGCCGTCAGGCCCGCGCAGATGTCATTGGACGGTGCCGCCGGAAGCGGTGTCGTGCCGGCCGCGCCGGCGGTGCCCGCGGTCGTGCCGGCCGCGGCTGTGCCGGTCGCGGGAGCCGCAGGTGTCGCCGTGGCCGCGGGGGCGACCGCGACCGTGTGCGTCCCGGCGAACTGCGTGAGTTGCACGCCCGGCGGGAGCTGGACCCCGATGTCGGAGAGGACCGACGTCCACGCGACGTCCTCGCCGAGGATGTTCGTGATCTCCGACTTCAGCGTCGCCGCGGAGGCGGCACCGGATCCGCCCGATGTCGCGGGGCCCTGCTGCTCGTAGTAGAGCTGTGAACGAAGCTTCTTCTCGGCGGCCGCCGCGTTCTTGGCCTTCGTCGAGGCGCTCGCCTGGTCGGCATGCGCTTTGTAGGTGCCACCCGCGAGGAGCACCACGCCGACGATCGCCGCGGCGATCGCCTTCTGGTTCAGGCCGCCGCGCAGCTTCGAGCTCGACGAGCGGTGCTTCGGGCGCAGGTCGATCACGGTGCCGACGTTCGCGCCGCCGAGCGCCAGCCCGACCGAGGCGGGCAGGTAGGGCTCGAGCCGCGGCAACTCTTCGGGCGCGAAACCGATGTCGCCGATTCTCAACAGGTCGTGCATGTACGCGGGCTCGACGGGCACGCCGACGAGCGCCGACAGCCGCTCGGGCAGACCGGGCAGCTGCGCGGATCCACCGGTGACGACGACGCGGCGCAGCTGCGCCGATCCGGGTTGGTTGCGGTAGTAGTCGATGGAGCTGCGGACCTCGTCGAGCAGGACCGAGAGCGGCCGGTCGATCGAGGTACGCGCCCGGCTCACCATCTCGTCGGGTGCCGGGTTGGCGAGTGCGCGCTTGAGGGCTTCCGCCGTCTCCGGCGGTACCGCGAGATCG
>DATJAA010000270.1:0-6198 GCA_035516815.1 Acidimicrobiia bacterium
CGGGATGCTCGTCGAGACCTTGTCGAGCACCGCCTGCGGCACGGCCGGTGTCCGCCCGCGCAGCATCGCGACGGCCAGGCGCCCGAAGCAGAGCACGTCCGCTTCGCTGCCGCTGGCATCGTCGGCCCGGCCGAGCCCGTAGTCGCCGACCTTCACGATGTCGCCGCGTCCGACGAGCACGCTGCGCGCGGTGACATCGCGGTGGAGCACGCCCGCCATGTGCGCGTCGGCGAGCGAGCGCGCGACCTGGACGAGGATCGGGATCGCGCGCGCGACGGTCATCGGGCCCGACGTCCGCAGCACGCGCTCGAGCGACTGGCCCGAGAACAGCTCCATCGCGATGAACGGCACGCCGAGCGACTCGTCGTGGCCGAACTCGTGGATCGCGATCGTGTTGCCGTGGACGAGCTGGCTCGCATTGCGGGCTTCGCGCAGGAACCTGCGCGCGGCGGGCGAGGACGGCGACGTGTCGGCGTCGCGGAGCAGCTTGATCGCGATCGGCTTGCCGTCGCGATGACCTGCGTAGACGAACGAGCGCTCGCCAGCACCGAGCAGGTCCTCGGCGACGTAGTGCGCCCCGACCGCGAACCGGCCTTCGCGGCCGATCGCACCGTCGCGCGGACAGAACCCGAGCGCCTCGAGCGGCGCGCGGCAGGTCGGGCATGCGGTCGGATCGAAAGGCCGCCCAGCAGGGTTGGCGACGGTCGTCATCACGACGGTCGAGCCCGGCCGAGCGCGTCGGTCGCATCATTTTTTGACGTGACACCGCGCCGGGGGCGTAACCGCGCGAAGTCACGACACCTCGGGCCACCTCGAGGCCGGCCGATCATGCCGATCCACGTGCAGCCGCGCGAGCTCACCGGTGGCATCCGCCGGCCTCCGGCGCCGCGCTGCGCGCCGACGAGGACCCGCCGGTCGTGCGCGCAGCTCGTCCCGTGGCGTGATCAGGTGCCGCCGAACAGGCCGAGGCAGATGTTGTCGAGGCACGGACCGCACGAGGCATCGCCGCAGTCGGCGTCGCTGCCACACGTGGTCACCGTGCACGTCCCGGCGGCGACGCAGTCGCCCTGGCCATCGTCCATGTACCCCGCGTCGCACGTGTAACCGCACTGATCGGTGGTGCAGGTCGCCGTCCCGTTGGCCGGCGCCGGACACGTGGTGTCGGTGGGCGGATACGAGCACGCGCCGTTGCTGCACGTGCCGGCGCCCCACGTGCGGAGCATCGTCGACGAGATGCACGTGGGATCCGGCGGCGCGTCGCAGGCGACGGGCACCGACCAGTGCAGGCAGGTATCGGTCTGGCTGGCCTGGCACGTCCGGACCGCCGCGCCATCGCAGTCGGTCGCTCCGATCTGCGAGCAGTCGTTCGAGCACGCGGCCGCGCAGGCCCCGTTCGAGCAGAACGGCGCCGTCGACGGGCACGCGACCGGCTGCGACCAGTCGTAGCAACCATTCGATCCGAGCTCGCACGTGATCGTCGCTTCGCCGGAGCACACCGTCTCGCCCTGGGTGCACGAGGTCGGGCACGCGCTCGACGCCAGCGTGATGATCGCATCGGTCGTCGCGCCCGACTTCGGGGTCAGCGTCGCGGCGCCGTACGCGACTTGGGTGCCGTGATCCATCGCCGCGACGACGATCGCCGTCGGCTCGCCGACCGTGTCCGATGGCACCACGAGATCGAACGACTTGGTCGGGGGCAGCGAGTGCTCGAACTCCGCGACGCGAACGTCGTAGCTCTCGACGGTGAGCCCGGCCTGCGAGCTCACCTCGACGTGCACGACCGTGTAGCTCGGGTCGCTGCACCCGACGATCCACAGCAAACCAGGCCACCAACGATTCATCACGTCCGGTGGAGCCCGACCGAGCTCGCCGGTCGCGTAATTTTTGACGTCACACCGCGCGAGAGGCGTAACCGCCCGAAGTCATGGTCCCCTCGTGCTCACCGGCCGGTCCGACCCGCGACGCCGACCGCGACATCCTCGCCCTGCATTTGCACCCTCGCCCGAGCTCGCGCGGCGTCCGCCTTGCGATTCGTGCACGTTGGCCGGGCATGCGCCGTGGAATACGGCGCGGTATGCCGAGATCCCGCCGTTGCCTCTTCGCGGTCGTGCTGCTCGCCGGGCTCGCGCGCCAAGCGGCCGCCGATCCCGTGTGCCTCTCGATCGACGAGCAGCGCGACATGCTGTCTCCCGAGGAGCGCCGCGGCGCGATCGTCGCGCTCGGCGGTGCGCTCGCCAAGAACGACGTCGAGGTGGTCGCCGCCGGGTGCACCGCGAGCCTGGTGCTGTTCGACGTGCGACTCGGCGAATCGATCACCGCCTACCTGGCGACGCCGCGCGGCACGATCTCCGGCCGGGTGTCCAAGATCGACGAGCTGCCGCTGCTCTACGACCAGCTCGCGCACGCGTACGTCACGGGAACGCCGATGGGCGAGCAGAACGTCGATCGCACGAACGTCACCAGTGACCAGGCCGCGCCCCCGCGCCGGATCGTCGCCGATGCCGCGGTGTACTTCCGGCTCGGGTACGGCGCGGTGACCGGTAACGTTCACAGCGAGGACCCCGCGCTCGGCCTGGGGCTGCGCCGCGAGCTCGACCACTTCGCGATCGACGTGTCGTTGCTCAACGCGGTCGCGTGGACCAGCTACGACTTCATCCGGCTCGGCGGCATGTGGTTCCAGGCGCCCGAGGCCAGCGAGTCGCTGTACCTCGGGATGGGGATCGGTTTCGGAGGCACGTTCCTCGACGGCCAGGACAAGACGGGGCTCGACGGCACGCTGGTGCTCGGCTACGAGATCCTGCGCGCGAGCACGCTGCGGGTGTTCGTCGAGGCGGCGGCGACGCTGCCGTTCTACCGGGTGCCGGTCACCGGCGCCGACGGCTCACTTGGCGCGCAATGGTCTCCGGCGTTCTCGCTCGCCCTGGGCATGGGCTTCGGGCGTTGAGCGCCCACGGGTCAGGGCTTGGATCCGCGCTGGCCGCGCTGCATCTTGGGTGCGCTCAGCTCGACGATCGCGGTCACGGCGGCGGCAGGAAGCACGAGATACAGGGCCTGCGATGGCACGAGTACCTGCGCGATCACCAGCGCGCAGCCTGCGGTCACGGCGAGCATCGCGACGAGCTTGATGACCGTGCGGATGCCGTCGAGCTTGCGTCCGGTGCCGGCGATGCTCGCGTCCCACCATCCGACGACATACGACTCGCGATGGACCAGCGCGAGCACTGCCTTGACGGCGGTCGCCCCGCACCAGATCGTCGCGAGCGTGAAGATCAGCCACATCCTCGTGGTCATGCGCGATCGCGTACCACGCTTGCGGCCATCGCGGGGCAACGACCCCACGAACGGCGCGATTCCGGCGAGATTGCTCCGCCGCCGCGCGTTCACGTGTAAGGTGCGCGCATGAAGACGTTCGCGCTCGTCTGCCTGCTGTGCGGCGTCGCCACGGCCGACACGTTCAAGACCGGCAAGCTCACCTACGAAGGGAAGTGGGACAAGCAGTCCGAAACCTGGACGACGACGCTCGAGGCTCGCGACGAGATGCAGTTCGATCCGCATCACGACGTCATCAATTACTTCTCGAAGGCGGGCTTCAAGATCGCCAAGGAAGGCATCTACATCCGCGGCGAGTCGATCGCGGATCCCGTCGAGCCATCGCTGGCGATCGCGCTGCCGCTCAAGGCCGGCGCCGAGCACGAGGTCAAAGGCATGATCCCGACGACGTACAAGGTGCTGAGTCACGCCCCGCTCAAGACCAAGGCGGGCACGTTCGACGCCTGGAAGATCGAGATCTCGGACACGCCCAACGGCAAGGGCTACGTGTGGCTGGCGCCGGGCACGGGCATCGTCAAGATCCAGCTTCCGACCGGCCGCGTGGACGAGCTGGTGAAGATCGAATAGCGCGACGGGAGTCGAGCGGCCGGTCCCGGCGCTCACCGGTTGCGGTTGTGCTTGTAGACGCTGGCAACGACGCAGCGGTAGCGAGTATCGAGATTCTCGGCGATGGTCCACACCTGTCCCGCCGCAACGAACGCGGTGTCGTCGGGACCGAGCTGCTCCTTCGTGTTCAGCACGTCGGCGAGCGTGGCCCATTTCTTGGAACGGGGGGCGAGCGGGAACGCGCAGCTGGTGGGCGTCGGGGTGCCGTTGTTGCTGCTCGATAGCTGCTGCCAGAGCACGCCGTCGCGGTAGTCGTCGGGCGGGCCCCACATGCCGCTGAGCGCCTCCTCGCACACGGCGACGTCGTACGTGATGCACGGGGCCGCGACGGCGGCCGCTTCATTCGCGAAGTCGGGGTCGAATGCGTAGAGGTCCTTGTCCGTGAACTCCGGCACGGGCCGCGCTCCGCCGCAGCTCCGGTACAGCTCGCGCGCCATCGACCTCGAGCGCTCGGCCTTCGCGAACAGGTCGGCCTCCGAGAGCTCGTCGTCCCATCGCGTCTTGTAGACGACGTGTTCGACCCACTTGCCCTCCTTGCGACGGACCTCGCGAAACGTCGGCAGCCCGGTCGCGAGCGCCATCGCGACCAACGCCGCCCGGGCGCAGACGCCGGCGTGGCCGTCGTGCTCGGCCGTCCTGGCCTCGTCGATCCGGAAGTGGATCATGTTGATCGCGTACGCCGACGTGCTGCCACCCTCCTCGCACGCCACCGCCTGCGTGCTGTGGCAGTGCCCGACCGGGTCGGGAGCCAGCGCCGGGTAGCATGTCGGCGTGCAGACCTCCCGCTTGACGATGGTCGGGTCGTGGTGCGGCCGCGGCAGCAGGTAACACGCCCCCATCGCGACCACGGTGACGAACATCACGGACGATTGCAGCGTGCGTCTCATGAATGTTCGTATACGAAGTATTTATCTCGTATACAAGCTAAATGCGGCGCGCGGCTAACGTCGTGACCTGCAAGGGAGGTATCGACGATCGACCCGGAGATCCGATCGTACGTGAAGGCTATCCCAGCGTCCCATCGTCGGCGCAGCGCGGTCCGCTCGCTGCTTCGCGTCGCCCTCGCGCATGAAGTCCCGGCGCGACGTCGCTTAGGTGAGAGGGGTCGAATCTGCCTTCTTCGTGGTGAACACCCACGGCGTCGTCGGCAGGCGAGCTCCACCGACGCTCGTCAGATGACAGCGATGCGCGTCGGAGCCGAGCGCCAGCTTGTAGGTGGCCCCCGGCAGCAGCTTGCTGTCCGTCCTGATGACGAGCGTCCTGTCATCCGTCCACGAAGCGTTCGTGTAACAGACCCCGGTGTTCCCGCACGGCGTCGACACGCAGATCGTGGGCATCATGGGAACGCTGAACTTCACGTGGAGCTCGGCGATATCGATGGGGATGTCGGTCGAGTTGTTCGCCGGGACCATCTCGATGATCGTCAGCGGCGCTTCGGGCACGGCCTCCTTCACCACGTAGTCCTTCCAGCGTTGCTCGGCCGCTGCAGCGCCGAGGCCGAACACCTGCTGGAACGAAAGGTCGAGATCTCGGGTCTCCCCGACGTCGCGGAAGAAGTCGAACAGCCTCTTCTCGCCGAACGAGTCGATGACGAAGTACACGAAGCTCGAACCCACGGGATACGCGTAGTCGTTGCCTTGTGATGGAAGGTTCCCCGCATAGGACGACCAGTTCTGCACCTGCGCGAAGCCGAGGGCCCGGGCCTTCACCTGTGCGCTGGCGATCGCGAGAGCAAAGCGCTTGTGGTTCGTCATGTTCTCGCCTGCGATCGTCTTGCCGACGATGTCGCTGTAGCCCTCGTCGAAGAACCTGAACGGCTCCGTCGCGCTTGCCCCTCGCGTCACTCGATAGAGGCCCAGGTGCGCGGATTCGTGGGCGACGATCTGCACGACCCGCTTTGCCGGGGCCGTATCGGAGATCACGATCGTCTGCGACCGCCCGTCGAACCGCCCGCCATTGCCGGAGAACTGTTTCAACGTGATGTGCGGTGGTGTATCGGAACCGAAGAACGCAGCGAGCTTGCGCCACACGCCGTCCCATTCTGGAAGAGGCTGGTCTCGTTCGTCGAAGTAGTGGTGGGCTTCGGTCATGAAGGGCCTGTGGTGGAAGAGCGGCAACGGCGATCGAACGCGATGGTCGCGGCGATGTCGCCGCCCCGCGCCCAGGGAGTCGCGAGGCGCGTGTGGTGGGATTATCGCGCACTCCAGGCCAAGTCGATCGTGAGCCGATCGAGATCGATCACACGAAGCTCGGCTATCGAGC
>DATJAA010000271.1:0-7007 GCA_035516815.1 Acidimicrobiia bacterium
CACGCGACGAAATCGGGCGTCGCGACGTTCGTGGCCGACGACGAGCGGTCGTGCCTCGAGCAGGTGCGCTATCTGCTGTCGTTCCTGCCGTCGAACAACCTCGAAGACCCGCCGTGGTACGAGTCGGCCGACGACCCGCGGCGGTCGTGCGACGCCATTCCCGGCCTCATGCCCGACTCGCCGAACAAGCCGTACGACATGAAGCAGGTCATCGCCGAGATCGTCGACGACGGCGAGTTCTTCGAGGTGTTCCCGCTCTGGGCCATGAACATCGTGTGCGGGTTCGCCCGGATCGACGGCCATGTGATCGGCATCGTCGGCAATCAGCCGCAGGTGCTCGCGGGCTGCCTCGACATCGACGCCTCGGAGAAGGCGGCGCGGTTCGTTCGAACGTGCGACGCGTTCAACATCCCGCTGGTGACGTTCGTCGACGTCCCGGGCTTCCTTCCGGGTACCGACCAGGAATACGGCGGCATCATCCGTCACGGCGCCAAGCTGCTCTACGCGTACTGCGAGGCCACGACACCACGTGTGCAGATCATCACGCGCAAGGGATACGGCGGCGCGTACGTCGTCATGAACTCGAAGTCGATCGGCGCCGACATCGCGTTCGCGTGGCCGTCGGCGGAGATCGCCGTCATGGGAGCCGACGGCGCCGTCAACATCATCTTCCGCAAGGAGATCGAGTCGGCGGCTAATGCCGAGTCCCGCCGGGCCGAGCTGATGCTCGAGTACGAGGACCGATTCCTGAACCCGTATCAGGCCGCCGAGCGCGGATACGTCGACGACGTGATCGACCCGCGGGATACGCGTCGCATGTTGGCTCGCTCTTTGGAGATGCTGCGCACAAAGCGCGAGCAACTTCCGGCGCGTAAGCACGGAAACTCGCCACTGTGACGCCCGAGGAGGTCGCGGCCGTTACCGCGGTTGCGGTCGCGGTGCGACAGCGCGAAGCGGCTGCGGGTGCTGCTGGCGGCGCCGGCGCAGGCGCCGGTGCTTCGGAGGGTGCACCGCTCGATGCCTGGGTGGACGCGTCGCGGCGATCCGCGCAGCGCGCGCCGTTGCAGCGCGGGCCGTGGCGCCTGTCGGGTCGCATCGGGCGTCGATCGCGGATCTGAAGCAGCTCGCGAGGTGATACACGACGCCGAGCTCTTCACGGTAGGCACCGACGAGGTCGTGGTCACGTTTCGGACTGATCGCGCTCGCGAGGTCGAGACGCGGGTCGGCGATCGGGCGGTCGTGACGAGCGGGCGGTATCACTCGGCGCGCGTCCTGGGTCTCGAGCCGGACGTGGTGTATCCGCTCGTGGTCGAAGGTGCTGAGGTGTCACCTCTGCTGCCGGCCGAGGTGCGCACGCTGGCCACGCCGGCGGGTCGCGTGCTCGCAACGGTCGCGACCGTGAACGACGTGCATTTCGGAGAGACACAGTGTGGGTTGCTCGGAATGCTCGAGGAGATCGGGCCGGTCTTCAGTTCGGAGCCGGGCGCGGAGCCATACCCCGAGGTGATGAACCGCGGCGCGATCGATGCGATCGCCGAGCTGGCGCCGGACGCGGTGATCGTGAAGGGCGATCTCACGGATCGGGGGACCGAGGCCGAGTACGAGGCCTTCTTGCGCGCGTACTCGAGGCTCGGCGCGCGGATGCACCACATCCGTGGCAACCATGACGCGATGGTCACGGAGTCGATTGCCGCGTACGGTCCCTACTCCGTCGAGCTCGACGGCGTCACGCTCGCCCTGGTGGACACGGTCCGGCCCGGTACGGATCGGGGTCGGGTTTCACGCACGCAACTCGAATGGCTCGACGCCTTGGCCGCCGATACTTCGCAACCCGTTCTCGTGTTCGGACATCACCACCCCTGGGATCCTGCGTCGACTGACCGCAGCGACTCCTATTTCGGGGTCAATCCCGATGACAGCGACGCGTTGTGCGCCGTGATCGCGCGGCGGGAGGCGATCGCGGGCTACTTCGCCGGGCATACGCACCGGACGCGTCTGCGCCGCTTCGCCTCGGCGCGCAACGTTCCGATCGTCGAGATCGCGTGCGTGAAGGACTACCCCGGTGCGTGGGCCGAATACCGCATCTACGATGGCGGATACGTGCAACTGACACGGCGGATCGGTACGCCCGCGGCACTCGAGTGGACCGAGAAGACGCGCGGAATGTTCGCCGGCTTGTACCGCGACTACGCGCTCGGAGATCTGAATAGCCGATGCTTCGCGCAAGCGTTCTGACCCCGCAGGAACGGTGAAGGAGATCACGATCTCGTAGATGGGGGCGCTCGAAGGACTGCGTGTCATCGACATGGCCACCGTTTTCGCGGGGCCGGGTACGGCGCGCCATCTCGGCGACTTCGGGGCCGACGTGATCAAGGTCGAGGCGCCCGCGGGTGACGGCGTTCGCCGCATGGGTTGGTTCCCGCGCGAGGGCGGCGACTCGTATACCTGGAAGCTGCTCGGTCGCAACAAGCGAACCGCGGTGCTCGATCTGAAGACGGACGCCGGCCGCGATGCGCTGCTGGGGCTCGCGGCGGGCGCCGACGTGCTGATCGAGAACTTCCGTCCCGGCACTTTGGAACGCCTCGGGATCGGACCCGATGTGCTGTTTGCGCGCAACCCGCGGCTCGTCGTGCTGCGGGTGACCGGTTTCGGCCAGGACGGTCCGTACGCCGCGCGACCGGGCTTTGCAACGATGGCAGAGGCGATGAGCGGGTTCGCCGCGATCAACGGTGAGCCCGACGGCGGTCCGCTCCTTCCGCCGATCGCGCTGACCGATGAGGTGACCGCGATCGCGGGTGCATTCGCGGTGATGGTCGCCCTACACGATCGGAACCGCACGGGGCTCGGCCAGGTGATCGACGTCAATCTGCTCGAGTCGATGCTGCAGATGATGTCGGCGCTGCCGTCGGCGGCGGCGCACTTGGGCTACGAGCAGCCCCGGTTGGGATCGGGGATCCCGTATTCCGTGCCGCGTGGCACCTACCGGTGCAACGACGGACGTTGGGTCGCGATCTCGACGTCGGCAGAGTCCGTCGCCCGACGGGTGCTGGTGTTGCTCGGAGTGGACGGCGACGATCGCTTCGCGACGTTCGAGAGTCGCGGCGAGCACCGGGAGGAGCTGGACGCGACGGTCAGAGCATGGGTCGGTGTGCGTTCGTCGGAGGAGGTGCTCGAGGCATTCGACGCGGCCGAGGCCGCGATCGCGCCCGTGTACTCGATGCGCGAGGTGCTCGCCGATCCTCACGTACGGGCACGGAACGTGTTCGTGGACCTGGACGGAGTGACGATGCAGGGACCGCTCGCTCGATTGAGCCGATCCCCGGCGCGGCTCCGCTGGGCGGGCCGGCCTCTCGGCGCCGACACGGACGAGATCCTGCGCGAACTCGAAGCACCCTGACCTCTGCGCTTCCCCGGATTGCCCCGGGCCGGCCTTTCCCCCGTCAGCCCGTGCGCGTCCGCCGCGCTTCGTGCGCTCCGTGCCTCAACATCCCCGTGTTGAGGATTCTTCGAAAGATTCTTCAAGACGGGTTTTGTCGCATGGTGGGCCGGGTGGCGGTCGGTGGTCTCCGGCGCCTTCGCCCGAGCGCGACGACGGTTGTCACACCCTCTCGTTACGGTGATGCCGGCTGCCCCCGTCGTCTACCAAGGCGTCCCGGCTTCGCCTCTTCCCCCGATACGCATATGTCGCAACCCGGGAGCTGGAGATGCCGGCAATTCGCTATCCCACTCGATACCGGCGCGTGCCGCACGGCCCGCGCGAGTTCGCCGCGTTCCATGCGGAGTGCGCTGCGTTGCTCGATCGGGCGTCCGAGCTCGATGCTGCCCAGCAGGCCCTCGCCGTCGAGCTGGCCGACATTCGGACCAACCTTGCCGAAATGCGCGTCGTCATGTGGCCCCGAGTCGAACCCAAGGACATCGTTCACGGCTTTCGCCTCACGCATCGCGGCGGCCCACCCCCGATTCCGCCGGTCGCACCCAACGCGCATGCGCTGCTGGGAAAGCACTTGCGCTCGACCGTTCTCGCCGTCCTCGCTCGAAACGGGCGGCCGATGACCCTCGTCGAGCTGCACCGCGAGCTACACCTCAACGGGTATGCGATCGCGTCGCGCCAGCCGGTAAAGCGTCTCGCGGATGCGCTGGGCTACGAAACCGTGAAGGGACGCGCCAGGCGCGTCGACCGTGGCGTATATACGATCGATCGACTCAACCCCGGAGAGCGGCGGCGCATCAACGGCATCTCGATCACACCGGCGCGGTGGAGTGCCGGCGATCCACATCGACCGGAGCCGCGCGAGGCCGACGGTCACGGCCGAAGCGGGCCCGAAGCGTCTAGTCCGCTAGTTCGACGGCTCGGGCGCGAGCTCTACGCGGTCGCGCCCACGCGCCCGCGCCTCGTCGAGGGCGCGGCTCGCCTGGTGGACGAGCTCGGCCGCTCCGAGTGCGTGAGTCGGGTAGCACGCGACGCCTGCCGACAGCGTCAGCGCGTCACCGACCGGAGAGGCGAGCAGGGTGCCACGCACGCGCTCCGCGGCCCACACCGCCCCGGCCTCGGGCGTGTCCTCGAGGATCGCACCGACCATCAAGTCGCCGAGGCGGCATGCCGCATCGCTCTCTCGCAGAGTGCGCCGAACGACGTCGCCGACCACTCCGAGCGCCTGCAGCCGGGTGTCGCCGTCGGCTTCGTTCATCGAGTCGATCTCGAAGATGATCACCGAGATCGGCCGAAGCGAACGGCGAGCCGCGGCCACCTGCTGTTGCGCGAGCACCGCGAAGTACTTCTCGTCGTAAAGGCCGGTCGCAGCGTCGAACGCCTGCTCGCCTCGTGCGCGCGTCTCTTCCATGGTCGACCCCAGCTCCTCTTCGGCCGCTCTCCGGCTCGCCTCTTCCTGCAGTACGGCATTGATCGACGCCAACTCCCGGCGTACCGCGCGGATCTCGTCCTCGGCCTGCTCGAGTCGATCCTCGCTCTGCCGGGCGCGCGCACCCAGCGCGACTCCGGCAATCGCGGCGACAACGCCCGCCGAGCCCGCAACCACCGCGAATGTGGGCGAATTGATCGCGACGCCAACCGCTCCGGCTGCGAGCGCGGCAACGCCACCGCTCGCGGCCACGATGACGCGCGGATCATGCATGCGGTTCCTCATCGGCCTGCCGCCGCCCCTCCCTGAGGTTTCGATCTGTGTAGCAGGGCCAGCTCGGCGAGGTCGCGCATCATCAGAGAGAGCTGGTAGTCCTTCGGCGTATACACCCGCGCGACCCCCATTGCCTCGAGCTGCACGCGGTCAGCGTCGGGAATGATCCCGCCGACCACGACCGGGGCATCGACGGCGGCGTTCCGAAGCAATCGCAAGGTCTCGCGTACCAAGCTCAGGTGCGATCCCGAGAGGATCGAAAGCCCCACAACGTCGACGTCCTCGTCCCTGGCTGCGGCCGCGATCTCGCCCGGGGTGAGGCGTATGCCCTGGTAAATCACCTCGAAGCCCGCGTCGCGGGCCGCGACCGCGATCTGCTCGGCCCCGTTCGAGTGGCCGTCGAGACCCGGCTTTCCGACCAGCAGCCGGATGGGCCGTCCCGTTTCGGCCGCGATCGAGCGTACGCGATCCCGAACGGCACCCAAGGAATCGCCCGGCTCGACCGCGACGGCTCCGACACCGGTCGGTGCCCGGTACTCACCGAACACCGAGCGCAGCGCCCCGGCCCACTCGCCTACGGTTCCGCCCGCCTTGGCCAGCGCGATCGTCGCCGGTACGAGGTTCTCGCGGGTTTGCGCGACCTCGCGCAAACGCTCGAGGGCTGCGTCGACCCTCGTTTGATCCCGGTCCGCCCGCCACGCCTCTATTGCGCGCACGTGCTCCGACTCGATCGCCGGATCGATCGTGACGATCCCACCTCGCTGCGCGACCGCCGCAAGCGGCGACGGCTCCGTCTCGGTGAACGCGTTGACGCCGACGACCCGGAGTTCGCCCGATTCGATGCGCCGGGCTCGCTCGGTGCCCGACTGCACGATGCGGCCCTTCATCTGGTCGATCATCGCGAAGGACCCGCCCCCATCGAGGACCCACTGCAACTCGAGCATCGCAGCCGAACAGAGCTCGGTGACCTTGCGTTCGACGACGACGGAGCCCTCGAACAAGTCGCCGTACTCGAGCAAGTCCGACTCGTACGCGAGCACCTGTTGTATGCGCAGTGACCACTGCTGATCCCATGGTGTCGGCAAACCCAGCGCCTCGTTCCAACACGGCAGCTGAATAGCACGCGCGCGCGCGTCCTTCGACAGGGTCACGCCCAGCATCTCGAGAACGATGCGCTGCACGTTGTTCTCGGGTTGCTCCTCGGTGAGGCCGAGTGAGTTCACCTGCATTCCGTAGCGGAAGCGGCGGAGCTTCTCGTCGTCGACGCCGTACCGATCGCGACAGATCTGCTCCCACATGCGAGTGAACGCGCGCATCTTGCACATCTCTTCGACGAACCGCACTCCGGCGTCGATGAAGAATGAGATGCGTCCGACGACTTCCGGGAACTCCGTGTCTCGCACCTGACCCGACTCGCGTACGGCGTCGAGCACGGCGATCGCGTTCGCGAGCCCGTACGCGAGTTCCTGCACCGGGGTCGCGCCCGCCTCCTGCAGGTGGTACGGACACACGTTGATCGGGTTCCACAAGGGCGCGTGCTTCACGGTGTACGTCACGAGATCGACCGTCAGCCGCTTGGAAGCCTCGGGCGGAAAGATGTAGGTACCGCGCGAGAGGTACTCCTTCAAGATGTCGTTCTGCGTCGTGCCCGAGAGCTTCTCGTAGGCGACGCCCTGCTCGTCGGCCAGCGCGAGGTACATGCCGAGGAGCCACATCGCGGTCGCGTTGATCGTCATCGACGTGTTCATCTCGTCGAGCGGGATGCCGTCGAACAGCGTGCGCATCTCGCCGAGGTGCGGCACCGGGACCCCGACCTTGCCGACCTCGCCCCGCGCGTGCGGGTCGTCCGGGTCGTAGCCGGTCTGGGTGGGGAGG
>DATJAA010000272.1:0-9909 GCA_035516815.1 Acidimicrobiia bacterium
ACATCGACCGGGCCGGGCCCCGCGAAGGCCGCGTGCAGGACTTCGAGGTAGTTCCGCATCCGGCGCGCCGGTCGGTCGTACGGAAGGCCGAGCATGTCGGTCACGATCCAGTGGTGTGACGGGCCGAGGCCGAGCGTGAACCGGCCTGCGCAAACGGCTTGGTTCGCCAGTGCCTGCTGCGCCATCGCGATCGGGTGACGGGTCTGGATCGGCATCACCGCCGTACCGAGCTCGACCCGCGAGGTGGCCCGACCCATGAGCGCGATCGCGGTCAAGGCGTCGAAATCGTTCGGGACCTGCGGAACCCAGATCGACGTGAAGCCGCGTTCTTCGGCCGACCCGGCGTCCGCGACGAGCCGCCCGACCTTCTCGCGGTACCGGCCCTTCTCGGGACCGATCATGAGGCCGATCCGCAACCTGGTCCCCCTTCGAACGCGCGCCGCCGCGTCGACCCTAACGGGGCTCGTCATGAGTGGCAATGGCATTCTCATTTTTCGAGAGCCTCCTTGCGCACAATTCGGGGATCGTGCATACTCGTCGCGACGCAGGCGTCGGAGGGGAACAAGATGAGCCGGGTCGCCGTGGTCTCCGGCGCTGCATCAGGGATGGGCCGGGCGGTCGCCGAGCGTCTCGCCTCGGACGGCCACCGGGTCGCGCTCCTCGATCTCGACGGCGACACCGCCACGCGCGCGGCCGCGGACATCCGCCGGGCCGGCACCGGCGCGCTCGCCGTCAAGGTCGACGTCACCGACCGCGCCGCCGTCGAGGACGCGATCGCGCAAGCGCGCCGTGAGCTCGGTCCAATCGAGATCGTGGTCACGAGCGCAGGGTTCGACGAATTCCGGTCGTTCACCGACATCACGCCCGACGCGTGGGACCGGATGCTGGCGGTGAACCTGACCGGGACCTTCAACTGCGTGCAGGCCGCGATCCCCGACATGCTCGCGGCGGGGTGGGGCCGGATCGTGACGATCTCGTCGTCGAGCGCGCAGTCGGGCGCGGCGCGGATGGCGCACTACGTGGCTTCCAAAGGCGGCGTCATCGGGCTCACCAAGGCCTTGGCGGTCGAGTACGCGCCGAACGGCATCACCGTCAACACGATCCCGCCGGGTTTCATCGACACGCCGATGGCGCGGCGGGCCGAAGCGCGCGGCGACCTCCCGAGCATCGACGCGATCGCGCAACGCACCCCCGTGCGCAGGGCCGGTACGCCCGACGACATCGCGGCCGCGTGCGCGTTCCTCTGCTCCGACGACGCCGGATACATCACCGGTCAGGCGATCGGCGTCAACGGCGGTTGGTACTTGTGACCGCACCCGGTTCCGCCCGCCTCCAGCCCATCCCGCGCGACGAGTGGGGCGACGAAGCACGTGCCGCACTCCGCGCGGCATACTCCGAGGAAACCGCGGCTCGCCTCTCTTCGACCGGCCCGGACGCGATCCCGATGCCCAATGCGCTCGCGACGCTGATGCATCATCCGGCGCTCGCCGGACCCTTCCTCACGTACAACAACGTGTTGCTGCAAACACCCGCGCTCGATCATCGCCTGCGCGAGCTGATGGTGCTGCGCGTGGGCTGGCGTACGCGCTCACGTTACGAATGGTTGCAGCACGTTCGCCTCGCGCAACGCGTCGGAATCACTCCTGACGAGATTGCAGCCATCGCCGACGATCCCCGCCTGCACGCGTGGACGCCGATCGAGGCCGACATGCTCGCCGCGACCGATCAACTCATCGATCGCTACTGGATCGACGACGACACCTGGGCGCGCTTGGCGAAGCAACTCGACGAGAAGCAGCTCATAGAGCTCGTCTTCGTCGTCGGCACGTATACGGCGCTGGCGATGGCGTTCAACAGCTTCGGGTTGCAAAGCGACCCGGAACTGCAGCAACTCGCGATCGCATCACCTCCCGAGATCGAGGAGTAGGCAATGGCTCGATTCGAGAAGCCGGCGGAGGGCAGCTGGACGGCGCACTATCCCGAGCTCGGAACCGAGCCGATGTCGTACGAAGACTCGATCTCACCCGAGTTCTACGAGCTCGAGCGCGATGCCATCTTCAAGCGGGCGTGGCTGAACGTGGGCCGCGTGGAACAGCTGCCGCGCAACGGGAGCTACTTCACCAAAGAGCTCGCCGTCGCGAACACGTCGGTCGTCGTCGTGCGCGACATGGACGGCCGAGTGCGGGCGTTCCACAACATTTGCCGCCACCGTGGCAACAAGCTGATGTGGACCGACTTCCCGCGCGAGGAGTCGAGCGGTAACTGCCGGCAGTTCGTGTGCAAGTACCACGGCTGGAAGTACGAGCTCGACGGCGCATGCTCGTTCGTACAGCAAGAGAGCGAATTCTTCGACCTCGACAAGGTCGACTACGGCCTGGTCCCGGTGCACTGCGACGAATGGTCGGGATTCATCTTCGTCAACCTCGACAAGGAGCCGAGCCAGACGCTCACCGAATTCCTCGGCCCGATGATCACCGACATCGACGGCTACCCGTTCCACCTGCAGACGGAGCGCTTCGCCTACCGCGCGACGGTCGGGAGCAACTGGAAGCTCTTCATCGACGCCTTCCAGGAGTTCTACCACGCACCGATCCTGCACGCCCGCCAGTCGCCCGTCGCGGCGCGACCCGAGGTTCAGGCGGCCGGCTTCGAAGGGCTGCACTACGAGATCGAAGGTCCTCACCGCATGGTCACGACGTTCGGGGGACAGGGTTGGCGGATGCCGCCCGAGATGCTGAAGCCGATGGAAACCGTCACGCGCAGCGGACTCTTCGGACCGTGGGACGCGCCCGACCTCGGCCTCGACGAGCTGCCGGCCGGCGTCAACCGCGCGCACAAGAAACCGTGGGGCCTCGACTCGTTCCAGATCTGGCCGAACTTCGTGCTGCTGATCTGGGAGCGCGGCTGGTACCTCACTTATCACTACTGGCCGACGAGCCACAACACCCACGTGTTCGAGGGCAACCTCTATTTCGTCCCCGCGAAGAACGCGCGCGAGCGGCTCGCGCACGAGATGGCTGCAGTCACGTTCAAGGAATATGCATTGCAGGACGGCAACACACTCGAGGCGACGCAGATCATGCTCGAGTCGCGCGTGGTCACGGCCTTCCCACTCAACGATCAGGAGATCCTGTGTCGCCACCTGCACAAGGTGGCAGCCGACTGGGTCGACGAATACACACGCGACCGCGCGGGGGTGTGACGCGGTGCCCGATACCCTCCTGCCCGGCCAGTTCTCCGAGCTCGAAGCGTTCGCCCCTACGTGGTGTTTGCCGACCGAGCGTGAGCGGTTCGCGAAGCGTATGGCCAGCTCCATGGAAGATATGCAGGCGTTCTACGACGCCTTCTTCCCCCGCGCCGAGGAAGCGATCGCATACTGCGAGAAGTTCCCCCTGGACGACATGCCGGACGACGCGGAGCGACTCCTCCAGCTCCTCTACTCGCTTGTCATGGTCTCGTTTCCGGTGGAAACGTGGAGACAGGCCCACATTCCTGATTCGGGCGCCGCGTATCTCGACCTTCTGATCGAGCCGATGCCGTGATTCGAGCGGAGGTCGAAGCCGCATGAGCACCGTCCTGCGCGCGGATCGCTGGGTCGACGTCGACGCCGGTGAGCTGCGCTCGCCCGCTGTCATCGTCGTCGATGGCGAATGCATCACTGCGGTCGATCCGCGCGAGGTTCCCGCGGGCGCGACGGAGATCGACCTCGGCGACGTCACGTTGCTCCCCGGCCTGATGGACATGGAGCTCAACATGCTCCTCGGCGGTCCCAGCGGCGGGAATCCGCGCAGCGATGTGCAGGACGACCCCGCGTTTCGCACGTTGCGCGGCATAATCGCCTGTCGCACGACACTTCTCGCCGGCTTCACGACCGTACGGAATCTCGGCCTGTTCGTGAAGACCGGCGGCTACCTGCTCGACGTCGCGCTGGCACGCGCGGTCGACAACGGCTGGATCGACGGGCCGCGCATCGTTCCCGCCGGCCACGCGATCACACCGACGGGCGGCCATCTCGATCCGACGATGTTCCAGCGACTCGGACCCGGCATCATGCCGCTGAGTGTCGAGGAGGGGCTCGCGAACGGTGTGTCCGAGGTGCGCAAAGCCGTCCGCTACCAGATCAAGTACGGCGCACGCGTCATCAAGATCTCCGCGTCGGGCGGCGTGATGTCGCACAGCGGGCTCGCCGGCGCGCAGCAGTACTCGGACGAGGAGCTCGCCGCAATCGCCGACGAAGCGCATCGCGCCGGCCTCAAGGTCGCCGCGCACGCGCACGGCGATGCCGGCATCAGAGCGTGCATCCGGGCCGGCGTCGACTGCATCGAACACGGCTCGCTCGCGAGCGACGAGACCATCCAGATGATGGTCGATCACGGAACGTTCCTCGTCCCGACGAGCTACCTGTCGGAGGGCCTCGACGTGTCGCGCGCGGCGCCGGAGCTACAGGCAAAGGCGGCCGAGGTGTTCCCGCGCGCTCGCGCGATGTTGGGCAAGGCGATCGCGGCGGGCGTGAAGATCGCGTGCGGGACGGACGCGCCCGCGATTCCCCATGGCGAAAACGCCAAAGAGCTGTGGGCAATGGTCGACCGAGGTATGAAGCCGATGCAGGCGCTGCAGGCGGCGACGATCATGGGCGCGGAGCTGATCGACGTCGACGATCGCGGCCGGCTCGCTCCGGGACTGCTCGCCGACATCATCGCCGTGCCGGGCGATCCGTCCGAAGACATCACCGTGACGCAGGACGTCCGCTTCGTGATGAAGGGCGGCCGGATCTACAAGGGCCAGTGAGGTGTACGCACGCGCCTTCACGCCGGTGACTACTGTCGGAAAGGCCGTTCTCGCACAAGCGCGCTGTTACGGTTGCCAACGTGAAAGCGGATTTCTCGGGATGACAGAAGTCGACTCCACAGAAGGAGGGAACGAGCCGGCCTGGCGGCAGCGTGCCGTGTCGCGCAGCTTGAACGCGGCGCGGTCGCGTGCGGAGCAGCGCGTCCAGCGATTTCTCGACGCCGCGTTCGCGTTGATCGACGAGAAGGGAACAACCGAGTTCACCATCCAGGAGGTCATCGATCGGTCGAAACAATCCCTCCGCGGCTTCTACCAGTATTTCGACGGCAAGGACGAGCTGCTCCTCGCGCTGTTCGAGGAGACCGTCCGCGAAGCCACCGACGATCTCCGCGTGGTCATCGAGTCGGACTCCGAACCCATCGGGCGCCTGCGTGCCTTCACGATCCGACTGCACGAGTGGTGCGATCCCTCGGAGAAACCTCGTAAGCGCGGCACCCACAATCGCCGGCCGATCATGGAGTTCTCGGTACAGCTCGCGGTCGACCATCCCGACCGCGTCAAGGCCGCAATGGAGCCCATCTCTCGCATGATGGTGGAGCTCGTCGACGCGGCCAACGCGGACGGAGCCATCAACGTGTCGGATGTCCGCCGGACCGCGGCTCTCATGCAGCAGACGGTCATGTACAGCTGGTTCGGCAATCGGCTGGCCGAGAACGCGCGCATGCGCCTCACGGCCGAGTCGACCTGGGAATTCTGCCTCCGCGGTCTCGACGGCTGACCCGTTGACGCAGGCCGACCTCCGGGTTCAGACGCGATCGAGATCGAGCATCCGGATCGCGTTGCCACGCAACACCTTGTAGCGCTGGGCATCCGTGAGCGACGCGGTCATGCGTTCGACCTCTTCACGTGCGAACGGCCATGTCGTGTCGGTGTGCGGGTAATCGGTCTCGAAGCAGACGTTGTCCTCGCCGACCTCCGCGATCGAAGTCATTCCGTGCACGTCGTTCGTGAAACAACCGAAGACCCGACCACGGTAGTAGGTGGAAGGCGGCTCGGGAATCGTCTCCTTTGCCCGCGTCCAGTTCGAGTGGTACTCCCAGGTGTTGTCGGCCCGTTCGAGCGCGTAGGGAATCCAGCCGATCTGACCCTCGGAGTAGGCCAACTTCAGCTCCGGAAAGCGAACGAGCGCACCCGAGAAGAGGAAGTCGGCAAGGGATGCCATGGAGTTGTTGCACGACAGCATGATGTCGGTGGACGGAGGTGCGTCGGGCGACGCGGCCGGCATCTTCGACGACGAACCGATGTGCATGCAGAGCGCGGTGCGCGTCTCCTCGCAGATCGCGAACAGCGGATCCCAGTATCCGGTGTGAATGCTGGGCAGGCCGAGGTGAGTCGGGATCTCGCTGAAACAGATCGCACGGGCGCCGCGCGCCGCGTTGCGAGCGACCTCGGCAACCGCGAGCTCGACGTCCCACAACGGGATCAGGCAGAGCGGGATCAGGTGACCATCGGAAGGCGCACACCAATCCTCGATCATCCAGTCGTTGTACGCGCGGACGCACTCCAGCCCGAGCTCGAGATCTGCGCCCTCCATGAAGGTCTGCCCGCAGAAGCGCGGAAAAGTGGGGAACGCCAGCGAACCGTCGACGTGCGCGAGCGCGAGATCGTCGACACGCGCCTTCGGGTCGTAGCAACCCGGCCGCATCTCGTCGTAAGTCATCGCCGCGATGTACATCTTCGTGCGATCGAAGCGACGAACGTCGCCATCGGGCGTGGCATCGAGCGGGATGGCGACGTGCCGCTTGTGCACATAGATGAGACGATCCTCGTAGACCCAGTAATCGCCCCAGCAGCCCTCTTCGGTCATCTCCTGCTTGTACGACGCACCCACGTCGAGCGAGAAGTCGCCCCACCGAGCCCGTTCGACGTGCGGTCCGCGCTCGCGCATCCGGGCGGGTAGTCGGTCCTGCCAGAGCTGGGCGGGTTCGACCACGTGGTCGTCGACGCTGATGATCATGGGCAGCTCTTGCATCTCGCGGTTCCTACTCCCGGTCAAGTTTCGGCGAGCGGATCATGCTGGCGTCCGGAATCGAAGCCGCCGTGCTTTCGCATGAACGTGGTCGCGCGTCGCCGGATGCGCCACCCGTCGGCCGTGCGCACGTACTCGTCGCGGTACCACCCGATCCGCATGGCATGGGTCTGTTGATCGATGAATACGAAGTGCTGCACTCCCGTCGCGCGATCGCCGTCGAGCTCGACGACCGGCATGTTCCCGATGAACTGGCCACGGGGCGCGGCAGCGAGGAGCGCCGGGAACCGCTCGAGCGAATACGGCGTGCCGAACGCGTTGTATTCGGCGTCGGGCGTGAACACGTCGAGCCACCGGTCCTGCAGGAACTGGCTCGTGTAGGCCATGTACCGGGCACACAGCGCGTGGAGCTCGACGAGGTCGGAGGTGCGTTGTCGCTCATCGGTCATCCGCGGCCCCGATTCGGTACAGCCCGATCACAGGCGCAAGCGCCCGCGCGCTCGTTTGCGAATTTCGGAAGCCGAGCACTCATGATTCGAGAACGAGATTATCACCGGCCCGAACTTCCGGCGAGGGCTAAGGGGCGATACGAGACGGCTCGGCGAAACCGAGCAACGCGGCACGATCTTCGGGCAGGACGAAGCCTGCCTTGATGGCCGCGTCGGCGTCCGCGTCGTAGCGCTGGAGGTACGCGGCGCGCGACGGATACAGCTGGGCGAGCCGAGCCGCCGAGAACGGCTTGGTCGAACCGAGCAGCAGGCAGATCGTCGACGGGTTGGGCCCGGGCGCTCCCGACAGCGCCGCGACCGGTACGTCTACGGGCGGGGTGCGGATGCCGCCGAGCGCGATGCCATCGGGATCGCGCTCGATCTGCGGGTTCGCGCCGGGCGCGACTTCGATGCGGGGCGCGATGGGCGGCGCCTGACCGTTGGTGAGCCACGTCGTGAGCGCGCGCAGGGCCGACTTCGCGACGATATGCATCGGGCCGTTGTTGATCGGGACCCCGCAGTCGATGTACTTCGCGGACGAACCGACGAGGTGCGCGTCGGCGTGCGCGGTTCCCGCGACCTCCCACAGTCGAAAGCGCGCACTGTCGGGTTGGCGCGCCGCGTACGAGTTGAGGATGCTGGCGACGTCCGTCTCGGTCTGGATGTCGAGCACAGGAGCGTCCTGGTCGGTGCGAAAGATCGACGGCGTACCGCTGAGCGAGCTCGCGATGTCGGCGTACTTACCCGGTGCAACCAGCGGGAGTCCGATCGCGCCTCGGCTGTGCACAAAGAACCCGTCGAAGGCGTGGGTGAGTGGCTGCACGCCGTTGTAATACGTCACGAGCGCGAACGCCGATTGCGACTCGCCCGCCGCGATGACGCGCTTCGGCTCGAGGCCGCCCAGGCCGCCGCCCGAGCGGATCGCGCGCGCGACCTGCGTGAAGATGTCGTACGAGAAGCCGTCGCCGGGGTGTTCGAGGGAGCCGTAACGGGCCGGATCGATCGCCTTCAGGCCCTTGCCGGCGGCCTCCGCGCCGGGGACCGGGACCGACACGAGCACCCGCCCACCCATCACGCCGATCCGCTGGGCCGACACGCCCACCCACGCGTCGCCGCGCCGAATGATCTCCTCGCGAAGGCTCGTCCATTCGGGATCCGCATCGACCCCGCCGCTCACGTTCAGCCACTCGACGACGACCGTGCCACTGAAGCGCGCGGGGTCGGCCGGGCGCCGCACCAGCACCCGAGTTCGGTACGGCGCGCTCGTAGCGGGCACGAACTTCCAACGGCCGTTGTGACCAAGTGCGCCCACCGCACGGTACGACGATGCAGTTCCGGCCGCGACGTACTCGTGCTCGACGTAACCCACCGCTTGCAGGTTCGTCGGCGTAGCCGAACCCATGAACACGCCGCTCCCGCCCGTGAGCTCATGGGACAGGTCGGCCGATGGTCCCGCGGGCCGGGCCGTCGTTGTCGTCGTGACCGCGAGCGATTCGGTGCTCTTGCCACTCGAACAGGCGACCGCACCGATGAGCATTGCGCACGAGATCACCGCCAGTGTGCCCACCCCGGTCCGCGACAATCCGCGGCCCGTTTCGACCGTCCTCATCTTGATTCCCCCCGACGATCGGCGAACCTGCGTCGCCCGATCCCATCAACCCTAGGCCGGGTCGCTCGTTCGGGGCGGGCCGCGCGCGCACTCGCCGCGATCGTCACCCCGACGGAGCGACGGTGAGGTTGAACGGCTTGCTGTCGAAGCTCACGTTGACCGGTGTCTCCCACTCGTCGGGCTTCTTCCCGTTGAAGCACAACCATGGCTTGGCGCCACCGTCGTCGTAGATGCCGACGAAGGCGCCGTTGTGGATGCGTACGAAGTTCTGGCACTCGAACGGTGATGCATTCGCCACGCCCACACTCGGGTCGTTGTGGTCTTGCGTCCAGTCGATCGGCGGGACGAGACCGCCGTTCGTGTACCACTTCTGTTGGTTCCACGTGTTGATGAGATTCGCCCACGTGAAGTTCGGGCCGGCCGCCTTCAGCGCGTCGACGAACTGGCGCGCCGCGACCCAACCCTGCTCGGTCATCTCCGTGATCTTGAGGCCATGAGTGCTCGCGTAGTCGAGGTACTCCTGCAACGCCGGCGGCGCAGGCTTGTGCTCGGCCGCGAGGATTCCCACCAGCACGATGCCGCCCTCGAACAACTTTGCGTTCTTCTTGACGAAGTCGGCGTTGTACAGGTTGGGGTGGAAGAAGGTCACCTTGTTCAAGATCCCTTGCCGGTCCATCTCCTTGGCGATCGCGTAGTCGCCGTTGAAGTCGAGGCCGGTTGCCAGGAAGTCGACGCCCTTCGCCTTCATTTGCGCGACCTGGGCCGAGAAGTCGGTCTGGCCGAACTGGAGCGACGTGTCCTTGTAGACGACCCGTGCGCCGATTTCGCTGCTGAACTTCGTGATCTCGGCGGCGCTGCTCGTCACGCTGTCGGCGGACTGCGGAACGCTGTATCCGACGAGCGCGACCTTGTGCGCGCCGACCTGCTTCACGATCCAGGGCAGCGCGCGCCCGACCGAGCTGCAGTTCGTCGAGAAGCAGATCGGCCGGACGTTG
>DATJAA010000273.1:0-17543 GCA_035516815.1 Acidimicrobiia bacterium
CGAAGCCGATGCCGAGGCCGTAGAGGGCGAGACCGGGCAGCAGCTCGAGCGCGGTGAGCTGGAGCGAGATCACACGCAGCATGACCACCAGACCGAGCTCGTAGATCACGAGGCCGGCGCGCACCACCTGGATCGTGCCGAAGTGGTTGATGAGCCGGCCGCCGAGTTGCGCACCGACGATCACGAACAGCCCCGACGGCAGGACCCAGAGCCCGTTGTGCCACGGGGAGATGTGGCGGCCGTCCTGGAGGAACACCGGCAGCACGAAGCTGATGCCGAGCTGACCCATCGCGAGGACGATGCCGGTGAGCAGGCCGTAGCGGTACGTCTTGATCCGTAGATACACGAAGGGAAAGAGCGGGTGCGCGCCGCGTCGCTCCTTCGCCCGCTCGACGAAATAGAACGCGATCAGCACACCGACGGCGACGGCGAAGATGATCGGCATGATCGAGACGACTCGCGACGCGGGCCATACGCGGTGACCGAACAGCAGGAACCCGCGGAGCGGCCTCCACCAGCCGTACGTCGCGCCCTCGCTCAAGGCGAAGACGAGCAGGAACATGCCGACCGCGATCAGCGCGGCGCCCGCGGCGTCGAGCGGGAGACGACGGCCTGTGCGCACACCCCGGGACATGAACACCAGCGCGCCGATGATGGCGAGCGGCGCGATTATCACATTGATCCGGAACGCCCAGCGCCACGAGTAGTTCCACGTGAGCCAGCCACCGACGACCGGACCGAACGCAGCCGCGACGCCCGCGCTCGCACCCCATGCCGCGAACGCGGTTGCGCGCTCACGGCCTTTGAAGGTGGTCGAAAGGATCGCGAGAGTCGCCGGCAGCATCAGCGACGCGCCGATACCTTCGATGACCGCCTCGCCGAGGATCAGCTGCGGCACCGACGTTGCGATCGAGGCGACGAACGACCCGACGCCGAAGAGCCCCGCGCCGATGATGAAGATCCGGCGGTGCCCGTACATGTCACCGAGACGTCCACCGATGATGAGCAGCGTGGCGAAGGTCAGCGCGTAGCCGGTGACGACCCAGAGCAGCGACGGCAGGGTGGTGTGCAGCTCGGCGCGGATCGTCGGGATCGCGACGTTCAATACCGTGTTGTCGAGCACCACGATGAACGCGGCGGTCAGTACGACGACGAGCGCGACCCAACGGCGGGGATCGAGATGCTGGCCGGCGTCGGCTTCTCCGCCGATCACCTCGCGCGGCGCTGACGCATGCGGCGGATCTGCGTGAAATCGAGTGGCCGACCCGGAAGCTCGGTCGCGTGCTCCGCACGCAGCCCGTCGAGGATGATCCGCACATAGCGCTCGCGCAGCATCGGTTGCAGGTCGCCGGCCACAGCCGTGGCGTGCGCAACACCCGCGAACAGCATGGAGACGTCGCCCGGACCGATGTCGTCCCGAACGGCTCCCGCGGCCTGCGCTCGCGTCACGAGCTCGGAGACGGCGCGGAGGAGCTCGTCACGGGGTCCGGAAGCCGATTCGAGCTGGCGCTCGTTCGCCATCTGGTCGGCGAGCGCGCGGTGACGTGCTTGGAACGCCGGCAGCCCGGTCACGAACTGCTCGAACGCGCGCGCCGGATCCGGATCCGCGAGAGCCGTCTCAGCCTCGCCGAGCAGGGTCTCGTACATCGCGCCGACCACCGCCTCCACCAACGCCTGCTTGGTCGGGAAGTTGCGACAGACCGTGCCGACGCCCACACCGGCGCGCCGCGCAACCTCGTCCACCGGGGCCTTCAGGCCGGACTCCGCGAACACAGCCTCGGCCGCGGCCAGGACGCGTTCCCGGTTCCGCCGGGCGTCGGCCCGGCGCGGACCGGCCGGAGCAACCGGAGCGGTCGCATCCGACGGAGCGGCCGGGCCTGCGCTGCGAGCTTCAACCGGAACCATGATTCCGATTATAGTAGGGATCCGGAACGCGCATTCCGTATACGGGACCAGAGAAATACGGTCCAGCGATTTCCACGTCCAGCGAACGACGAGTCCGATCCCCCCGGAGTGACCATGCCCGCCGCGCCGACAGACCGCGCCGACCTCGCGTTCGATCGCCGCTGGTGGGCGCTCGCGGTGCTCTGTCTGAGCCTGCTGATCGTCTTCGTCGGGAACTCGAGCCTCAACGTCGCGATCCCCACCCTGTCGCGCGAGTTGCACGCGACCGAGTCACAGCTGCAGTGGGTCGTCGCGATCTACTCGTTGGTGTTCGCCGGCCTGCTGTTCACGACGGGTGCGCTCGGTGATCGCTTCGGCCGTAAGGGCGCCTTGCAGCTCGGCCTCGTCCTCTTCGGGGTCGGTGCCGTGCTCGCGTCCGAGTCCACGAGCATGGGCCAGCTCATCGCGTGCCGCGCGGTGATGGGCGTCGCGGGCGCGCTGATCATGCCGTCGACATTGTCGATCATCATCAACATCTTCCCGGCTCACGAACGCCCCAAGGCGATCGCGATCTGGGCGAGCGTGACGGGTGCCGCGGGTGCACTCGGGCCGGTCGCAAGCGGGTTCCTGCTGGGTCACTTCTGGTTCGGCTCGGTGTTCCTCGTCAACGTGCCGATCATCATCGTCGCTTTGATCGCCGGGAAATTCCTTGTCCCGAAGTCGCGCGATCCCGAGGAGGCGCGGCTCGACCCGCTCGGCGCGCTGCTCTCGATCGTCGGAATCGTCGCGCTCGTGTACGGCCTCATCGAGGCGCCCGCCAACGGATGGCTGAGCCCGACGACACTGACGGCCTTTGCGGTCGCGGTGATCGTGCTTGCGCTCTTCGTCGCGTGGGAGCTGCACACTCCCGAGCCGATGCTCGACATGCGCTACTTCCGCCGGCCCGCGTTCAGCACAGGAACCGGGGGGATGATCCTCGTCTTCGTCGCGATGTACGGAGTGATGTTCCTCATCACCCAGTACTTCCAGCTCGTGCTCGGTTACAGCGCGCTGTCCGCCGCGCTGCGGCTCATGCCCATCGCGCTCATCATGCTCGTGGTCGCGCCACTCACACCGCGATTCAGCGCCCGGTTCGGCGCGCACCGAACGGTCGCATTCGGAATGGTCGACATCGCGCTGGGATTGCTTCTCTTCACCGGTCTCACGACGCACACCCCGTACGCCTATGTCGTCTTGTGTGTGGTGCCGTTGACCGCCGGCATCGCGCTCTCGATGTCACCGATGACCGCGTCGATCATGTCTGCGGTACCACCGCGGCGCGCGGGTGCCGGCTCGGCCATGAACGACGCAACCCGCGAGCTCGGCGCCGCGTTGGGGATCGCGGTGCTCGGGAGCATCGCGGCTTCGCGCTATGCGAGCCAGGTCGCACCCGCGCTGCGGGGCCTCAGCCCGGCGGACCAGTCGACGGCGAGCACCTCCATAGCCGGCGCGCTTCATGTCGCCGCGTCCCTCCCGGCCGCGGCGGGCGCGGTACTGGAGTCGACCGCCAAGCATGCATTCGTCGACGGCATTCACCTCGCCGTACTCGTCGGCGCGGCGCTCGCGCTGATCAGCGCGGTCATCGTCTTCCGCAAGCTCCCACATTCGCTGGTCCAGCAGGGTGCGATGCACGGCCCGGTGGAAGCGCTCGAGGAGGTCGCGGCCATGGGGCTCGGCGGGGTGCCCCCGGTGTTCGCCGACGAAGTGCGCGAGGAGGAACGGGCCCTCGAGCGCGATCGGGTGCTCCGGGCGCAGGGAGATCATGACCGGGAGCGCTCGGCCTGAACCCCGCAACCGGCCTACCAGCTGGTATCTCGCACCGCGAACCCCGCGGCCTCTATGTTTCGGGCATGGCAGCCACTCGCAAACCGACCCGCACCGCCACGCCGCCGAAGCGGCCCTCCGAGCTCGAGCTCGCCGCGGCCCGCCAGCGCGCCCGCGAGCGCGCCTGCGAGGACGAGCACCCGCGCAAGAGCGGTCCCGCCCGCGGCGGCAAGGGCTGAGCTACCGGCCGGGACCGCGCCGCGGCCGCACCGCACCCTCGAGATTCAGGCCTCAGTCGGTCCGGGCCGCAGGACATAGTCGTCGGCGGCCTCGTCCCAATCCATCTCGATGAGTCCGCGGGCGCGCGCGGCCTTGCAGAACTGCAGGAACCCCCCGTATCCGAAGCGCTTCTCGCTGAAGTCGGGATCGACCTTGCGGAGCTGGTTCTTCAGACCGGAAAGGTGGAGTGGGCGTGACTTCGTCGTGAGCCGGCCGACCGTGCTCCGCAATAGCGCGAACGCGGCCTGCTCGTCGCCCACCTCCGTCGGGAAGCTCACTTCGGGGTCGCCTTGCCCCGAGCCCGGACTCAGCGCGACCAGACCGCGCTCTTCGAGGAGGCGTAGCAGCTCCGAGAAACCCCGGAACCCGTAGGTCGTCTCGCTGAAGGTCGGATCCTTGCGCAGGATCGCGCGCTTCAGCGTCGAAGCCAACACCGGCCCGGAAGCGCTACGCAAGAGGCCGGACAGGGTCTGGCTGACGAGGACATTGAGGTCGGCTTCCTCGACGCGCGGAGCCGGCGGTTCGTCTTCTGCGACGGCCGGTTGCTTCGAGCGTGTCGCCCGGTGCGGCGCCCGACGAGCAGCTACCGGCTCGACCCCTTCGAGCCGCTCGTAGAACAGGAACTCGTCGCACGCGGGAGGCAGCAGCGCCGAGGTCGAGGCTTCGACACCGATTCCCACCACCCGCCGGTTGAGCTCGCGCAACTTGTGCACGAGCGGGGTGAAGTCGCTGTCGCCCGTACCGAGCACGAACGTGGTGATGTAGTCGCGCTCGAAACAGAGCTCGATTGCGTCGACGGCCATCTTGATGTCGGCGGCGTTCTTGCGGACCGAGCCCATGCGCTGCGGGATCTCGATCAGCTCGACGTGATGGCGGGTGAGCATCCGCCGGTCCTCGTCGAAGCGCGACCAGTCCGCGTAGGCGCGGCGCACCACGACCCGCCCCCGCTCGGCCAGCGCGTCGGCAATCGGCCGGAAGTCGAACTCCGCGAGATGGAGCTGCTCGCGTGCGCCGATTGCCAGGTTCTCGTAATCGAGAAAGAGCGCTATTCGTTCCTCGTCGTTGGTCACGCGGTCGAGACGCTATCGGTAACCGCCGCTCGAACGCGGTGGGAAGCATCGGGCCGAGCGTTCTTGGCAACAGCACTCCGACAACATCGAGAGCCCGAAGCTGATGAAGAGCGACGCGAGACGCCGGGGGAACCGGGCTCGAGAGACCGACAAGGATCCCGTCGTCGGCCGCCGCGAGCGCGAGCGTGCCGCACGCGACAATGATGACGGCGATGGACTCACACGCCCGCTTCGGTCGCGGGGCGGGCGCGCCGGTCGCCCGGGCCGCCGTGCGAACCTTTGGCGCCCTCGGCTTCGTGCTGACGGCCTCGGCCGACCCGCGGCTGAACCGGTTCGGCTCGGTCTTCCTGACGGCGGTCGCCGTCGGCATTGGGCTGCTCGCGGTGCGCGTCCTGCCGCAGAACCGCACCCTGGCGGTCGCCGGTGCGGTCGTCGCCGCGACCGCCGTGTGGTTGCTCGGTCAACGCGACGACGTCGGCACCGTCGTGATCCTTGCCGCGCTGTTCGGCATCGGCGTGGGCGCGGCGGTCGAGCCCGCGCCGCCGTCGCGACAGACCGCGGTGGGCGCACTCGGCGCCGCCGCACTGCTCTTCGTGCTCCGATTCTCCGTCTCGGAAGCCGCGCTCGTCGCGGTCGTGGCGCTCGTCGTGATCGCGGGCGGTGCGGCGACGGCGTTCGGGGTGTTTCCCGCGCGCCGCGCGAGCCGCGGCCCGGCGATCGCGTTCGGCGGGGCGCTGCTCACGGTGATGCTCGTGTTCACCGCGTATCTCGGTGCCGAGACTCCGGCCGCCACATGGTTCGGAGGCGGAACCGTCCACGGGCCGACCGGCTCACCCGACGTTGCCCTCACCTTCGACGACGGTCCCAACCTCGGCGCGACCGAGAAGATCATGGCGATCCTCGATGCACACGGCGTGAAGGGAACGTTCTTCGAGGTCGGCAAAGCGATCGATGCCGATCCTCAGATCACGCGGGCGCTGTACGACGACGGCCAACTCCTCGGCAACCACTCGTACCACCACGACCAATGGCGCTGGCTCGATCCCCGTTATCCCGAGCTCGCCCGCACACAGGCGGCGTTCCGGCGCGCGATCGGGACGTGCCCGGTGCTCTACCGCCCGCCGCACGGAGACCGGACGCCGTTCCTCGCGAATGTCGTCCGCGACCATCACATGCACATGGTTCTGTGGAGCGCGTCGGCCGGCGATTGGGCGACGAACGACGCCGCGCTCGTCGCGCGGCGCATCCTTGCCGGCGCGCGACCGGGCGCGATCCTGCTCCTGCACGACGGCCTCGACGGGAATCCGTCGGCGAACCGGCAGGTTCTCGTGCGCGCGCTCCCGCTCATCCTCGCCGGGCTGCAGGCGAAGGGCCTGACCCCCGTACGCCTCGACCGTCTGCTGGGCACCGCCGCATACCAGCCCTGCTGACGCGCGTTGCCCCCGGACGCGAAAGAGCCGCCGGGGCAATGCGCCGGCGGCTCCCGCGATGTCTTTCGACGTCAGATGACGCGAACGTTCTGCGCCTCTTGGCCCTTACGACCCTGGCCGACGTCGAACTCGACGCGCTGGCCTTCGTCGAGGGTCTTGTATCCGTCACCCTGAATTGCGGAGAAGTGAACGAACACGTCGTCACCTTGCTCGCGGGAGATGAAGCCGTAACCCTTTTCGGCATTGAAGAACTTGACAGTGCCTTGTGCCACGAAATACTCGTTTCTATACGCGACCGATCGACCTGTTCGATCGGTTCGCCGTCAGGCAGTGTATTGGTATCAACGGTCGACCGATACCCCCCGGTAATCGGCCGGGGAAGGCCGCGGCAGGCACCCTTCCGCCGGGGGCTCGTTCTCGGACCGCGCTGCTACGGCACCGGTCTCCCGCCCGCTCGTCGCCGGCTGAGCCGCGCCCGCCGCCGCCCGGGCGAAACGTGGTCTATGCGGCCGGCCTACCGCGCGCACGGAGCAACGCCTCGTTCGGATTCTCGGGCAACTCGAGCAACGGCTGCGCGATCTCCGCGTGCGTCGGCCCGTACTTGGCGGCGAGCGGCTCGAGCGCCTTCACGTCGAAGTCGTACAACTTCGCGACATTGTCCGTGAGGATCTTCTGCATGTCGGCCGGGCTCCAGTCGGAGAACACCTGCCGGAGTGCCTCACGCGAGAAGGGGTACGTGCCCTCGTCGTGCGGGTAGTCCGAGCCCCACATCACCTTGTCGATCCCGACGGATTCACGCGCCGCTTTCGCGTCCGCGGGGCCGGGGAAGCTCACACCCAACCACACGTTCTGCTTGAAGTACTCGCTCGCCGTCTTCTGCAGAATCTGGTCGGGCGTGAAGCGCAACTCACCGATCGCGCCGTCCTTGCGGACGCGCTTCACGATGTCGTCCATCTGAGACAAGAAGCCCGGGATCCACGAGCAACCTTGCTCCGTCATCACGAACTTCAGCTTGGGGAACCGCTCGAACACACCCGACAGCAGCATGAAGATCAGCGGCCGGCGCGAGAAGGTCGGGATCTCGGTGATCTGGATGAGCGCGGACGAAGGGTGCGGGAGGTAGGAGGGGCACCCGAGCCCGCCGTGGCAGTTGACCGGCACCTCGAGGTCCTCACAGACGGCCCAGAGCCGGTCGTAATCGGGGTGGTTGAGCGGCTTCAGCCACGTGGCGTCGGGCGGGATCGCCGGCAGCAGTGCCCCGCCGCGCAGGCCGTGCTCCTTGATCCACTTGATGTCCTCGATCGCGTCGTCGAGGTCGTTGACGAAGAACTGGCCGATGCCGGCGCGCCGATCCGGGAACTGGCTGCAGAAATCTTCGAGCCAGCGGTTGTGCGCGCGCACACCTGCCAGGCGGTGCTCGTACTGATCGGGCGTCGGCGGCGGCGCGAACAGCACGAAACTCGGGAAGAACGGCGGAACCGTGTTCGGGAAGATGACTTCGCCGACGATCCCGTCCTCGTCCTGCTGGCCGTTTCGCATGTCGTTGTCCCAGTTGCGCCAACGCCGCTGGTCGCCGAGATCCTTGAACGGGTTCTTGTACTTCCCCCGCCACGCGTCGAAATCGTCGAGATACTTCGATTCGAGGAACTCGCGGTATTGCGCGTGGCTCCCGCCCGCGTGTGTGTCCGACGAGATGATCGTGTAATGGTCGGTTGCTGACACGAGTTCCTCCCTGCGAGCCCGAGGAGCAGAGCGCGGGCGTAACTAGAATATAGTTCTAGTATAGTGACGTTCATGACCGGCGCCAAGTCCAAGGTCACCGGGGTCGAGCCGGCCCGCCTCACCGACGCGCAACGGGCCCGGCGCGACCGGATCGTCGACGCCGGTCTCACTCTGCTCGCCGAGCGCGACTTCGACAAGATCCAAGTAAAGGACGTCGCCGTCGAGGCGAACGTCGCCCTGGGCACCGTGTATCACTACTTCGCTTCCAAGGAGCAGCTCTTCGCCGAGGTGCTCGTCCGGTGGGCGGCGACCTTGCGCACGAACATCTCGCGCAACCCACTGCGCGGCACTACCGACGCGCAGCGCCTGACCCAGGTGCTCGGGCGCTCCGTGCGCGCCTTCCAGCGCCAGCCCTCGCTCGCCCGGCTCGTCGCCACGCTCGAGACGTCGACCGACCCGTACGCGACCGAGATCCTCGATCGCCTCGGGCGCACGACCACCGGCATCTACCTCGAGGCCGTACACGACGTCGATGCCGAAACCGCGCGTCGCGTCGTCGTGGTCATCGAGGCGGTGTTGGCCGCGCGCTTGCGCTCGTGGGTTGCCGGCCGGATCTCGATCGCAACCGTTTCCGACGACCTCGCCGACGCGATCGACCTACTCCTCGACCCGGATGTGCATCCTCGTCTCGGCGCCCGGCGTCCGGGCGCGCAAGCCGCGCGTTCGTAATCACGCGCGTTTGCAGTCACGCGCCGGTCGTGCGGATGCCTCGCGCGTCAGACCGCGCGCTCGTAGTAGAGGGGCTCGCCGGAATCAGCAGCGAAGTACACGCGACCGCGCCGTTGCGCGAGCAGGCTGCCGGAACGAGCCGAGACGAGCGCGTCGTCCCGCTCGACCGCCCACAACTCGCGATCACTCGCCCGGATGAATTCGGTTCCTCGATCCGAGTAAGCGAATACGACGCCGTCTTCGAATCGGCAAAGACACCGCGGATATCCGGTCGGAGCTCTGCCGGACAGAGAGTTGTGCAGGGACTGCACCGAAGAAGGATCGGTCTGCAAAGCCATGTGGCCCCCTTACCCGCCGTCACCGGACTATAAGCCTTCCGGCTACAAGACGTCCGGACGTCGCCGCCCGGGTTCAGCCCGCCGCCTGCATTCGCGCGAAGAGTGCGGCCGCGGTCTCCGAGTCGGCGGGCAGAAAGGTCTCGAGCGACAGTTCCGCGAGGGTGATGTCGAGGGCCGTCCCGAAGGTCGCGATCATCGTCATCAGGGCGAGCAGGCCGTCGCCCGTACGGAGACGCATCGGCGTCGCGACGGCGCGGGGGGCCTCGGCCGGGGGCGGCAACGAGACACCCATGGCGCGGACGTAGCCCGTGAGCTCGCGTTCGAGGTCGCGCAGCTCCTGGTCACCGCTGATTGCGATCTGGCGGCGGACACTGTCGATGACGTGGCCACTCCATTGCGTGATGTTCTCGATGCGCGGCGCGAGGCCCTCGGGGTGCAGGCTCGCCCGCAACACATTGCACGTCGGCTCGACCAGCCCGGGCGCGACGCCTTCGACGAGGACCATCGCGGCCTTGTTTGCACTGACCAGCTGCCAGCGGCGGTCGACGAGGATCGCCGGATACGGCTCGTGCGCGGCGAGGATCCGCTCGAGCGCTTCGTGTACGGGCTTCATCTCCGGCGCGTCGAGGTCGGTCGCCTGATACGTCGGCGCGAAACCCGCGGCGATCAACAGCGGATTGCGCTCACGCAACGGAACGTCGAGGCTCTCCGCGAGGTGCAGCAACATCTCGCGGCTCGGGCGGGAGCGCCCGGTCTCCACGAAGCTGAGGTGCCGCGCCGAGATGCCGGCTTCGGTCGCGAGGTCGAGCTGGCTCATCCGCCGGCGAACACGCCAATCGCGCAGCAACCGGCCGGCGGAAGACGGCCGAGAATCGAGCATCGTCGCCACCGTACCGACGAGTGCGCGCCCGAGCCATTACCTGCGAGGGAATCGACGCTGCGGCCCGGGCGGTCGCAAACTCGGTGCATGACCACTTCAACGTCCACCCGTAACTACGTCTCGAACGGATGCCTGGCTGAGTACGACGCCTTCGCCGCACTCGTCGAAGGCCTGAACGAATCGCAATGGAGCTCCGCCGCCCGCTGCGCCGGCTGGCAGGCGCGCGACGTCGCCGGCCACGTCGTCGGGCTCGCCGAGGACACCGCGGCCGGGCGGCCCGGGAGCCGCAACGCCGACGAGGAAGCAGCATCGGTTCGCGGCGAGTCGCCGGCCGGCGCCGCGGCGCGGCTGCGCGCTGCCATCGGAGCCCTTCGCGCACTGCTCGACGTCATCGACGACGACGCGTGGAACGGGCCGAGCGGTGTGCCCGACCTCACTCTCGGCGAGGGCGTCCTGACGCTCTGGTACGACACGTACGTCCACGCCGACGACATCCGCGACGCGATCGGCGAGCCATCGGCGCGGGGGGCGGGTCTCGACGCGACCATCGAGTACCTCGCCGCGCAACTGACCGCACGCGGCTGGCGACCGGCGACCCTCGTGCTCGACGACGTGCAGCCCCGGGACGTGAGTGGCGGCGGCGCCGAGATCACCGGCGATGCCCTGCAGTTCATGCTCGTCGCGACCGGTCGGGCCGAGCCCGAGACGATGGGCCTCGAACCCGGCATCAGCATCTACTGACCCCGCCTTCGTGGCTCCGGCTGGCGTTATCGGATCCGATAACACACCGTTATCGGATCCGATAACATTTCGGCATGGAACCTGCCACGTTGATCCGTACCGTCCGGGAGCGAGCCAAGCTCTCGAAGCGCGAGCTCGCGCGGCGCGCCGCGACATCGGCCGCCGCCCTCGTGCTCTACGAATCCGGTGCCCGTGAACCGTCCTTCGGGACGCTCAAGCGCATCAGCGCCGCGGCCGGCTACGAACCTCGGCTCTCGGTGGTACCGGCCGGCCCCGTGGATCGCGAGATCCTGGGGCGGCGTCTCGCCGAGGTGCTCGAGCTCGCCGAACATCTCCCGCATCGCCGCGCGCCTCGTCGCATCACATATCCACCGTTCCTACGATGACGTCGCTCGCCGAGAAGGTCCTCGCACTCGATGATGCGCTGGCGGCCTTCGACGCGCCGCACGCGTTCGGCGGCGCGCTCGCGCTCGCATTCCACATCGCCGAGCCGCGCGGCACGCGCGACATCGACATCAATGTGTTCGTGCCCGCGAGTGACGCGCCCGCTGTCTTCGCCGCACTCCCCGACCCTATCGAGTGGGGCGCGAGCGACATGCAGGAGGCACAACGCGACGGGCAGGTGCGCGTCTTCTGGGACGACACTCCCGTCGATCTGTTCTTCGATACACATCCGTTCCACCAAGTGGCCGCGGGCCACGTCGAAGTCGCGCCTTTCGGCGGACGCGATGTCCCGATCCTCGCGGCGGACGACCTCGCGGTGTTCAAGGCCTTCTTCAACCGCACGAAGGACTGGGCCGACATCGAAGCGATGATCGACGCGCATACACTCGACATCCACGCCGTGCTCGGCTGGATCGTCGACCTGATCGGCCCGAACGATCGCCGCGTCGCCCGGTTCCGCGAAGTCATGCATCGGATCCCACCGAGCGAGCCTCGCTTCACACCCTGAGCGGCGCGGCTACGGTGCCCGGCGTGGCTCGCGCCGACGACGCGATCGAGCTCGAAATCGACGGCCATCCCGTGCGGATCTCGAGCCCGGGCAAGATCCTCTTCGCGGAACGGGGCGAGACGAAGCTCGACCTCGTGCACTACTACCTGGCCGTCGCCGAGCCGATCATGCGGACGATGGGCGGGCGGCCGGTGCTCATGCAACGGTTCCCTCATGGCGCGTCGGGATCGTCGTTCTTCCAGAAGCGTGTCCCGGAGAACGCGCCCGACTGGCTCGAGACGACGTTGGTGAGCACGCCGAACGGCACGACCTCGCGGGCGCTCGTCGCGGCCGATCTCGCGCACCTCGCGTGGGCGGTGAACCTCGGCTGCCTCGGCTTCCACGTCTGGCCCTCGCACGCCGACGACGTCGAGATCGCCGACGAGCTCCGCATCGATCTCGACCCGCAGCCGGGCACCGGTTTCGACGAGGCGCGGGCCGCGGCGGCCGACGTGCACGCGTTGCTCGAGGAGGTCGGGATCGCCGCCCATCCCAAGACGACGGGTAATCGCGGTATCCACGTCTACGTTCGGCTCGTCCCGCGGTGGAACTCGATCGAGGTGCGCGCGGCCGCGGTTGCCGTGGCGCGCGAGCTCGCGCGGCGCAACCCCGAGCTGATCACCGACGCGTGGTGGAAGGAAGAGCGCGGCGAACGCATCTTCGTCGACTTCAACCAGAACGCACCGCACAAGACCGTGTTCGGAGCATGGTGTGTGCGCGCCCGCCCGGGAGCGCAGGTGTCGACCCCGTTCGCCTGGGGCGAACTTGCGACGATCGACGCTGACGCGCAGACCATCTCGTCGGTGCCGGCACGCGTCGCCGCGCTCGGCGATCCCTGGGCCGACATGCCGGGCGAACCGCAGTCGATCGAGCGACTGCTGGCGATGTACCAGCGCGATCTCGACGACGGGATGCAGGACGCGCCGTGGCCGCCGGTGTACCCGAAGATGCCCGGAGAGCCGCCCCGCGTCGCGCCGAGCCGCGCGCGCAAGAAGGATGCGTGACGCCCGCGTAGGCTGCGAGCCGTGACGTTCAAGGGTTGGCCGGACGCCGCGCTAGACTTCTACGTCGGCCTCGAGGCCGACAACTCGAGGAGCTACTGGCAGGCACACCGAAGCACGTACGACGAGTGCGTGAAGGCGCCGTTCGCCGCGCTGTCCGAGTTGGTGAGCCGTGAGTTCGGGCCGCTCCACGTCTTCCGGCCCAACCGCGACACGCGGTTCTCCAAGGACAAGACGCCGTACAAGACGGCGGCGGCCGCGGTGACCGAGAGCGAAGGCGGCGCGGCCTACTACGTGCAGGTCTCGGCCGAGGGCTTGTACGCCGGTAGCGGCTACTACCACCTGGAGAGCGATCAGCTGCAGCGCTTCCGCGACGCCGTGGCCGACGAGCGGACCGGACCGAAGCTCGCGACCGCCGTGGCGGCGCTGCGCAAGCGGCGCTACGAGGTCGCGGCGCGCGAATCGCTCAAGCGCGCGCCGCGTGGAATCGATCCCGATCATCCGCGGGCCGAGCTGCTCCGGATGAAGGGCATCCACGTCGGCCGCTCGTTCGGCGCCCCGCGTTGGCTGCACACCGCCGGCGCATCGGAGCGCATCCTGGGCGCGTGGCGCGACGCGGCGCCGGTGAACCGTTGGCTCGACCACCACGTCGGTCCGAGCACGTTGGCTCCGCCCGAACCCGACCTGTAGGCGCCGTGCAGCGCTTCGCAGCGACTCGCCGCCCCGTAGTCTTCCGGCGATGTGTGGCATCGTCGGATTCGCCGGCGCCGATCCCGAACTGCTCGAGCGGATGCTGCGCTCGATCGTGCATCGCGGACCCGACGGACAGGGCACCGACATCGGCCGGTACTTCTCGATCGGCATGCGGCGGCTCGCGATCATCGATGTCGCGACCGGCGATCAGCCGATCTACAGCGACGACGGCAATCTTGCGCTCGTCTTCAACGGTGAGATCTACAACCATGCCGAGCTGCGGCGCGAGCTCGTCGCCCGCGGGCGCAGGTTCGTCACCGACCATTCCGACAGTGAGGTCATCCTGCGCGGCTACGAGGAATGGGGTCGGGCCGTAGTCGATCATCTCGTCGGGATGTTCGCATTCGCGATCTCCGATCACGAGCGCGCCGAGCTCTTCCTCGCCCGCGACCGGCTCGGCATCAAACCGCTCTACTACGTCGACGGACCCGAGGGCTTCGCATTCGCGTCCGAGTTGAAGGCGCTGTTCCAGGACCCGCGTGTCGCCCGGCGCCCCGATGTCGACGCGGTGCAGCGCTTCTTGCTGTTCCGGTTGCACGACGACCGCGAGGACACGTTCTTCGACGGAGTCAAGCGGTTACTGCCGGCCCATACCATGCTCGTGCGGCCCGACGGCATCGTGAAGATGGAGCGCTACTGGAACCCTCCCGTCAATCCCGAGTTCGCATCCGGCCGGAGCGACGACGACTACGCGCAGGAATTCGCGAGTCGGTTCGACGACACCGTGCGGCGCCACCTGATCTCGGACGTGCCCGTCGGAGTGCCGTTGTCGGGTGGTCTCGACTCGAGCGGCGTCGTCGCGACCATGGCCCGGTTGCGCGCGGCGGGGACGGATCTCCACACACAAGGGTTGTTCACCTTCTCGGCGCTCTATCCGGGCGAGAGCATCGACGAGAGCGAGTACATCCACGAGGTCGAACGCGCGGTGGGCAGCATCCCGCGCTACGCGTATCCGAACCTCGACGACTTCTGGAACGAGATCGACGAGTGGATCTGGTTCCAGGAGGAGCCGACGATCGCCTCGGCGCCGTACGCGTACTACTCGGTGTACCGCCTCGCGAGCGAACACGTGAAGGTCATGGTGAGCGGCAACGGTGGCGACGAGCTGCTCGCCGGTTACATACCGTATTTCCGCGCGTACCTCACCTCCGCGATCGCGCAACACCACTATCTCGCGGCGGCGCGCGAGATCGTGAAGGGTCGCGACCTGTACAAGAAATACGCCGGCGAGCTGATCCGCTCGAAGCTGCCCGCCCGCGCGTCCACTGCCGTGACGGTGCGCGAGCTGCTCAGCTCCGGGTCCGCCGCCGGCGTGCACTTCGCGTCACACAAGAACCTGAACGAGCGGCTCGCAAGCGACGTCCTCGAGTACTCGACTCCCGACCTGCTCCGTTACGAGGACAAGAACTCGATGGCCTTCTCGATCGAGGCGCGCGTCCCGTTCCTCGATCACGAGCTCGTCGAGTTCATCTTCGGCCTCCCGATCGATCAGAAGATCAAGGGCGGATGGAACCGTGCGGTGTACCGCAACGCGATGCGCGGCCGTATGCCCGAGAAGAACCGGCTGCGGCGGTCGAAGATCGGCTTCACGAACCCTGACATCAGGTGGATGAAGGAGAAGTCGCGAGAGATACGCGCGATCTTCTCGTCTCCCGAGCTCGCGTCGCGCGATCTCTACGACTCGCAGCACCTCGTGACGGCATGGGACGAGTACATCGCGGGCCGTCCCGGTGACGGGCTCGTCTTCTGGAGGGTGCTCGTGACCGAGCTCTGGATGCGCCGGTACCTGGACCGGGCGGTCGCGGTATGACGACGAGACGCGCCGACGGCACCGACTACGAGCGAATCGCGGTGCGAACGCACCTCATCCACATCAAGGAGCCGCTCGATCCGGTCTTCGACGAGTATGTGAAGCCAGTGCTCCGACCGGGCGACTGGCTCGCCGTGTCCGAGAAGTTCGTCACCATCTCGCAGGGACGCGTCATCCACCACTCGGTCGTGCGCCCGGGCGTGCTCGCGAAGGTGCTCGTGAAGGGCGTGACCAAACATCCCGACGACGTCGGCTACTCCGATCCGCGCAAGATGCAGGTCGCGATCATGCAGGCCGGTTGGTGGCGCATGCTCTTCGCGATGGTGGTCGGCTCCTTCACCCGGCTCGTGTTCCGCCGGCGCGGCGACTTCTACCGCATCGCCGGGCACCGCATCTCCGAGATCGACGGCTTCAGCCCGGCCACGGTCAAGCCGTTCGACGAGTTCGCGATGCTCGGGCCGGCCGATCCCGCGGCGGCCGCGGCGGAGATCGCCGCCCACATCGGCGCACCCGTCGCGATCGTCGACGCGAACAACATCAACGTCGAGGTGCTCGGCACCAGCCCGGCTTTCCCCGTGGGCCGATCGGTCGTCCGGGAGGTCTTGCTCGACAATCCGCTCGGTCAGAACGACGAGCTGACCCCCATCATCGTGGTGCGTCGCACGGGCTGAGCGGGGCAATTCGCCGCGAAAGCAATTCCATCGCCCGCCTTGAGAACGGGCGCCCCGAATGCCGATGCCTAGTACGGCACAGCCGCCCGAGTGGGGGAAAGCACGATGGACCGGAGCCGGACGCGCGCGCAGTCCTGTACAACGCGGGCGCGAACCGCGGGGGACGGCGCATGACCGAATCGACGGCGGACCTCGACGAACGCCTCGCCCGGCTGGCTGCGCGGCGCGCCAAGTCCCCGGACGCGCCGCCCGCGACCGGACCTCGGCGCCGCCATCCCGCCGGCGCGACCCGGATCCTCGTCGCGGGCCTGAGCGCAGCCGGGTTCCTCTCGATCGTGGCGTCGATCGGAACCGCCGCGACGACCACGACCGCCGCCGCCACCACGTCGGCGGCCGCGACGACCACCGGTACGGTCGCGCGCAGCCCGTCCGGGCCCGGCGTCACCGCGGCGGGACCGAAGCCCAAGACCCGAAGGGGGCACAAGCCGCCCGTGCCGCCGGTCCCAGCCCGCCCGACTGCAACCGTTGCGCCGGCCCCGGGCACCCAAGCCGCGACGCACCTCGTGTTCTCCGCTCCCGCCGGCGCACCGCCCCCGACGTCGACGGCATCGCCCGCCGCACCTACGAGCGCCGTGCCCACACCGGCGCCGCCGGTCGGTGCATCACCGTCGCCCGCGCCGCATACCCCGCCGTCCACGGCACCACACGTTTCGCCGACCCCGACATCCGCCCCTGCGCCCACTCCGACGACGGTGTTCACTCCTCCGCCGCCCCCTCCGCCCCCGCCCTGCTTCGGCACGCGGTGCCCCTGAGTCGTGCCGGTCGAGCAGTTGTTGCGCCTGACCGAGGCCGCGTGGCGCGCACCGGCGCGCACCGACTACTGGTCGGAGCGCGAAGTGCGAGCGATGGGCAGCCGCGCCCACGTGATCGTGGGTGACGCGCCAGCGGGCGCGATCGAGTGGGCCGTGGACGAACTGGAACGGCTGGAGGCGTGCTGGAGCCGGTTCCGCGCCGACAGCGAGCTGTCGAACCTGAACCGCCGGCCCGGGTCGTGGACCGACGTCAGCCGGGAGATGTTGCTCGCGCTGTCGTGCGCAGCCGACCTGCACCGAGGCACGCGCGGTCGCTTCGATCCGACGATCCTCGCGGCGCTCGAGGCTGCGGGCTACGACCGGACCTTCGAAGCGGTCGCGGCCGACGGCGACGACGACGTCGACGACCGCGTCCGGGCCGCGATCGGATCGACCCCGCGCTTCGAGGCGATCGAGATCGACGCCGAGGCATCGCGCGTGCGACTTCCCCACGGCACGCGGATCGACCTCGGTGGGGTCGGGAAAGGGCTCGCGGCCGACCTCGTCGCTCGGGGGCTCGTAGACCGCGGGGCGCGATCGGCGTTGGTCGGCATGGGCGGTGATATCCGGGCTCGGGGTGAGCCGCCTAC
>DATJAA010000274.1:0-2647 GCA_035516815.1 Acidimicrobiia bacterium
CATATGTACCCCGGCGGCTTTGAGCTCATGGTCGAGCTGCTCGAGCATGCCCGCGGCGGTGACGTCGACATCAGTGATCGCCTCGCAGACCAACACGAACCAGGCCGGGTGCCGGTCGTGGACCAACCGGCGCACCTCATCTCGGAACGCGCCTGCATTGGCGAAGAAGAGCGGCGCCTCCCAGCGATAGACAACGACGCCGGGGACCTCGTGCGCAGCCGGGAACGCATCCACGCTGTGCCATCCGTCGAGGCCGGTGACACGGCCGACCACGGCACCGTGCGGCCACCAGCTACGACGGAAGAACAGCAACACCGACAAGACGATCGCGAGGACGATGCCCTGGAGCACGCCGAGCACGATCACGCCGACAGATGCGGTGAGCGACAGCAAGAGCGCGGACCGCCGCACCGACGCGTACCGACGGAGCACACCGACGTTCAACAGCGACAGCGCGGCGGCGATCACCACCGCGGCGAGCGCCGACTGCGGGAGGTCGGCGAGCAAGGACTGAAACAGCACCAGGAGCGTGGCGACGAGACCCGCTCCGACGAGTCCGGTCAGCTGGCTCTTCGCGCCCGACTGCTCGGCCACGGCCGTACGCGACCCGCTCGTCGACACCGCGAATCCCTGCAGGAGCCCGGCGGTGAGGTTCGCGGCACCGAGGCCGATCATCTCTTGGTTGGGATCGATATCCTCACCCCGTCGCGCCGCGAACGACGCCGACGTCGCGATCGTGTCGGTCAGCGAGACGAGGGTGATCCCGACCGCGGCGACGACCAACGGTAAGACATCGTGGTACGAGGTCCACGGGATCGTCGGCTTCGGGAATCCGCTCGGCAGCGTGCCGACGGTCGCGATGTGATCCGAGAGTCCGAGCACTGCCGAGACAACAGTGGCGCCCACCACGGCGACGAGCACCGCGGGGATCTTGCTCGTCACCCGAGGAAGCACGAGCAGAACGACGAGAACCCCGGCTCCTATGACGAGCGCCGCTGCTTTCGTCTCGTCGAGATTCTCGAACCACGCAACCACCTCGCCACCGAACGAGGTCGCGTCGGTCGAGAACCCGCACAGCTTCGGCAGCTGCCCCACGATGATCGTGATGGCCAGGCCGTTCATGTAGCCCACCTGAACCTCGCTCGACAGCAGGTCGGCAACGAACCCGAGCCGGCCGAGCCCCATCGCGACCTCGATCAGGCCGACGAGCAGGGCGAGCATGCCGGCAAGCGCGACGCGGGTCTGCACGTCACCCGGTATCGCGAGTGGAACGAGGGCGGCGAAGATCAGCGGCGACACCGACGAGTCCGGACCGAGTACGAGCACGCGCGACGGCCCGAAGACTGCATAACCGACAAGGCAACCGATCGTCGCATACAGCCCGTAAACCGCCGGTACGCCGGCCAGCTCGGCATACGCCATACCCTGCGGCACGAGGATCGCGGCGAGCACCGCGCCCGCGACGAGGTCCGGCCGGAGCCACACGCGCTGGTAAGTGCGCGCGACGCCCACACCGGGTAGCCAACGCTCGACCGCCTCACGACGTCCGCTCACATCGAAGCCTCGAACCGGTGAAGGAGACGACGCGCCACACCGGCAATCGACTTCCCCAGGAGCCACCCCGCGAGGACGTCGCCCGGGTAATGGACACCGGTGTAGACGCGCGAGAACGCGACTGTCCCGGCGAGCGCGTTGACAGGCAGCCACAGCAGCGGGAACTCCCGTCCGATCACGCCCGAAAATGCAGCCGCGGAAGCCGCATGGCCCGACGGAAACGACGACGAGGCCGGTACGTCCAGGCGCCGACTCTCGGGGACCGCGCGGTCCGGCCGTCCGCGCCGTATCGTCAGTTTCATCGCGGCGTTCGCGATCGCGGACGTCGCGCCCACCGCGGCCATCGCTGCCATCGCGGTGCGCCGGCCCCGCCGTCCCGCGCAGCCGACGAGCATCACCGAACCTGCGATCCAGAGTCGTGAATACGACGCGGCCTCGGAAAGTGGCGGCAGCACACGGTCGCACAGGGGCGCCTCGAACTCGGCAACGCGCTCGAACACCGACAGGTCAAGCGCGTGGAGGCGCCCGCGGGACGACGCGTCCCTCACGACGAAGCACTCCCGCGCAAAAACGAGGGCAACGGTGGGCCTTTAGAACGGAGTGGGGATATCGCGGGGTGGCGGGGTTCCATGCCCTCGGGCGAGCTCGTGGATCTCGCGCTTCGGCAAAGTGACCTTCTTGTGAGGGACGGGCTCAAAAGGGATCTGGTCGAGCAGGTGGGTGATGATGTTGAGTCGGGCGCGCTTTTTGTCGTCGGAGTGGGCGACGTACCACGGAGCCCACGGTGTGTCGCTCGCCGCGAACATCTCGTCGCGCGCGCGGGAGTAGTCGTCCCAACGGACGTACGACTCGAGGTCCATGTCCGATAACTTCCAGATCTTGCGCGGATCGTCGATACGGCTCTCGAGGCGTCGTGTCTGTTCCTCGGCGCTGACCTCGAGCCAGTACTTGACGAGCAGGATGCCCGAATCGACCATCGCCTTCTCGACCGCGGGAAGCATCGCGAGAAACCGTCGACACTCGTCTTCGGTGCAGAAGTCCATGACGCGCTCGACCCCCGCCCGGTTGTACCAACTGCGGTCGAAGATCACGA
>DATJAA010000275.1:0-10417 GCA_035516815.1 Acidimicrobiia bacterium
GGCTGTTATCGCATGCATTCGTGGCGCGTCGTATGGGTGGTGTTCATCGCAATGGCCATCGCGCTCGCAGCCTGCGCTGACACGCCGAAAGCAGCAAGCGCGCCAGAAGGTATTTCTCGATGCCATTCTTGCGGCGCCTGCTGCGCAGTTCGCTGTCCCGCGTGGGCATCTGGTCTCGAAGTTGAATAGTTACGGTTCCACTCGGCCGTCGCCAGGAAACGCCGAGGTCGGCCGACCTTGGCAGGTCGATCATGCAAATCTCGCCTTGTGGCTCTCACTGCTTCGCGAAGCGCGCGATCGTGGCATGACCGTTGTGGACCTGTTTTGCGATACGCAGGGCTACAGCGGGCTATCGCACGATCCAACAGATCAATGGGATCGGGCCGACCAAGGCCGCGATTTTGGTCGCGGAGATCGGTAATCGACCGAGCGCCCCCGCGCAACGACAACAAGAACAACCAACTAGCACGAACACCCTTGACACGGCCCCACTCCTTCAGGAATCCCGATCGGCCGCTGCGCTCCCGCACCGAGGGCAGGGGCTAAACGCCGTCACGGCCGACCCCTGACTCCGCGAATGGGCCGGTTCGGCTGGCGCGTCGACTATGCCCGCGACGTCGAGTACGTCGAATGGATGGCCGCGCAGCTGCACGGTGCGTGACGGCGGCCGCGGCCAAGTCGCGAGTTGTCCCGAACCAGAGGGTACCGAGGGGTGGTGACACGAACGGTTTCGCAGGTCGCGGGCTATTGCTCCTGTTGAGAGGAACGCCCGTCGCGGTTTGCCAAGGTTGGGGTCGCGGGTTCGAATCCCGTCGTCCGCTCCAAGATCGAGTGCAGGTCAGCGGTCTCTTCGGGGCCGCTGCTTCCCGTTCTGGGCCGCGCGCCATAAAGAATCCCGCGACCACACCCGACTGAGCGTGGCCGCATCCCGCACCCAGCAGCGCGACGAGCCAATGACATCGATCGTCGTCGCACGACCTCACATTGCCCGATCCCGCGCCGGCGCGGCGATTGGCGCATCGGCCCGGGGCTCAACGGATCAACGCATCATGGCTTTCGATCGGGTCGGATCGAGCGTTCTGCGAGTGTCGCGGTCGAATCGACTCACTCGATGTCGTCCTCCACTGCGTTCACGGTGAAATCGGCATTCCGAAGGGACGTCACAACGCGCTGATCGAGCAACGCCGGACGGCAGGTGCGACGATTGCGTGATCGGCGGCAACGTGCGTGGGAGGAGCCGACGGATGGGCAACCCGCAATCGGGGTGGTGTTCGCGCCGGCCATGGTCGCCCACGTCGGCATTGTCCTTTGTTCGGCGCGTTCTACCTGGCTCGGCCTCGGTCAGGTGGTACAGCGGTCTCATCAAGGAGGCCATCCGCCATTCCTGTTGTTTCCGCGGAATCCGTGGCGCAGGGCGCGCGGGGTCCTTCCCTGTGGAGCGGTGAGCGACGGCGCCCGCCCCGGCGCGCGGGAATGCACCAGATCATCGAAGCCGCGCGTCGATTGCATGCGTGATCGTGCTCTTCTTGAGGCGCGAGATGGGCAACGCCGCGTGAAAAGGGGGTGGGCCGGCCCCTGACTTCGTGTCCCGCGGCCGGCGGGCGAAGTGTGTCGCAGACGCGCACCGTCGCGCCAGCACAAGGAGTCTTCCTTTGCCTGGTTCTAACCGGCTTCACAGCGCCTACTGCCGCACGCTCGCGACGATGGCCGTTCCCAAGCCCCTGAGGAACGGACCAAGGGGCCGCCATGGAACGACCCGCGGCCGCAGCCCCAAATCTCGGCCGCGGGTCGTTCCGCGCTCGCAGCTCGCCTAGGAATGCGCGGTCGCGAGCGGGATCGACGCAGTGAAGGTGCGGCCCGACGATCTCCACGTGACGTACGCGATCGCGCCGGAGTGCAGCCGGCCGAGCACCGCGTCGAGCTGCGCCGCCGACTCGATCTTCGTGCCGTTCACCGAGAGAATGCGAGCTCCGGGGACGATGCCGGCGCCGGCCGCGGGCATGCCGGCCTCGGCCGAATCGACGACGACGCCCGTTCGATCTTCGACGACGAGACCGAGCAGTGCGCGACTCGGGGCGACGCGAGCTGATGGTCGCGTGGTCGTGTCGAACTCCGTGGTGCTACACGCGCTCGCGAGAACGAGGACTGCGACCGCGATGAGCCGGGAGGGCACGGCGAGACCGTAGCTGCGGATCACGCCTCGGCGCGCTCGTTCACAGCGACTCGGGCGCGAGCACCGGCACGAAGGCGTAGCGCCAGTCGATTCCCGGAACACCGGTTGCGACCATGTCGGCGAAGGCGAGGCCGAGCGGGATGAGCTGGGCGAAGCGCGCAATCGGATCGAGTACGACGAACTCCTCTTCCCGACGCGCGCCCAGCGCCTCGAGATACGCGCGGATCGCAAGCTCCTGCACGCGAGCGAGACTGAACGCCAGACCAGGCCGATAGCGCGACGCGAGCTGCGCTTCGACCCGGAAGCTCCGCCACTCGCGACGCGCGGGGCCGAGGTATCCACCGATCACCGACGCGGTCGCGGAGCCGACGTCGGGCGCGGTGAACAGATACGTGTTCGCATCGAGGTCGTCTGCGAGCCGCTGTGCGAGCAGCACCTCGACGGCATGTGCCAGCAGATCGTCCTTGCTGCGGTAGCGCGTGTAGATGGCTCCGGACGTGAGCCGCGCGCGGCGTGCGATCCGCGAGGTGGTCGCGCGCTCGAAGCCGACGCGTGCGGTGATCGCCGCAACGGAATCTATGAGCGCATCCTGTGCCGGGTCCCCGACGTTTGCGTGGACGGCACCGGCACGTTCGGGAACGAACCGCACGGGCGGCGGCTCGTAGTCGTGAGCGAAGCATTCGGCCGCTCGTGCGAGCACCGGTACCCAGTCGACATCCTGGCGGCGCGGGATCGCGTGCAGCACGATTCCCCAGACTGCACCGAGCGTGAAGACGACCTGAGCGCGGCGTCGACGGCCGCGCGTGCGGGGCGCCGCACCCCAGCCCCTGATCCATTCCTCGACGTCCGGCGGCACGACCTCCTCGAGCTCGTCGATCCGGCGCGCCGTCGCGAGCAGTTCGAGCGCGGCAACCATTTCGCGTGACGGGTGCAGTAGCTCGCGGACGATCTCGGTGAGATCCACCGCGGGGTCGCGGTCGACGAGCGCGCGCACGGCACGATCGAGGAATGCAAGATGGGTGTCGCGGACCCGCGCCATCCACACGTCGGCTGCGAGCTCGTTGACGTTCTCGTAACGTCCGTACAGAGCACCGGTCGTGAGCCCGGCGCGGCGGGCGACGCTGCTCATCCCGAGGCCGTCGATCCCCACGGTCGCAATTTCCTCCAGGGCCGCATCGAGGAGACGGTCGTCGTTCTCACGCGACGAAGCCGAGCGCCGGCGCCCGAGCGCGCTGCGGCGCGCCGAGGAGCCCGCGGGATCCCCGTTCGCGACGGGCTGCGGGTTGGTTCGCGAGAGGGTGTGCCGGGATTCCGCCATCGGCAACGACGACCTCCACTCCCTCGCTCCACTTCGTGTTCCGGGGTCGGGCTGCATTGGCTTGCGTCCGAACCGGCCGCTGATCCGAACCAACCCCTCGCCCGAACGGATAATAGATTCTATGATCAACCGTGGCGAGCGGGCGCGGGGGTCGCCGTCGAAGGATCTCGCGGTGGTTCGGGGGCGATCCAGATGTCGGCAGAGGTGCAGTTCAGGATCTTGGGTTCCGTCGGCGTCACCGTCGACGACGTGCCCATGCCGATCGGCGCGCCCCGGCAGCGCGCCCTGCTCGCGATGCTCCTCCTGGACGCCAACCGCCCGGTGCATCCACACACGCTGATCGAGGGCATATGGGGCGACGCGGTTCCGCAGCACCCGGAAGGCGCGTTGCAGATCGTCGTCTCCCGGCTCCGCAACGCGCTGGGAGTCGCCGCGCCTCGGCTGTTGTCGGATGCCGCCGGCTACCGCATCCTCGCGGGCGTCGACGAGCTCGACCACTCGCGCGCACAGCGGAGCTTTCATGCCGCGCGAGAGCTGTGGAAACAACACGACTTCATCGACAGCGCAGAGGCGGCGGACGAAGCGCTCGCGTGCTGGACGTCCGAAGGGTTGTCCGATCTGCGCGAGGTTCCCTTCTACGAGGCGGCGCATCGGCAGCTACGGGAGTTGCATTTCGCGATCTACGAGCTGCGCAATCGCGCGTACCTCAGCTCGGGGCGCCACGTCGAGGTCTTGGCTGACATCGACTCGTGGGTGCAATCGGAGCCGTGGCGTGAGCGAACGCGCGCGCATCAGATGGTTGCGCTCTACCGGGCGGGTCGGCGCGTCGATGCGCTTGCCGCGTACGAGGATCTCCGGCAGCGCCTGCGGGAGGATCTCGGCGTCGACCCGAGCGACTTCATGCTCGACCTGCATGAGCGCATCGCCGCGCAGGACCCCACGCTCCTCGCACGGCGCGCGGGGATCGCGGCACCGCTTCCGCACTGGACCGATGCCGTGCTCCCGTTCGTCGGGCGATCACGTGAGGAGCTGGTCATCTTCGATTGCCTGCGCGAGGTCGCCGCGGGCGCTACGAAGATGATCCTCGTCGAGGGCGTCGCGGGAATCGGCAAGTCGCGGCTGGTGCTCGAGGCGGCCCGGAGGGCAAGCGACGAGGCGATCGTCCTCGCGGTCGACGGCGCAGATGCACTCCGACCCGGGCTGCATGCCATCGCGAACGCGCTGTTCGACGCCTCGACCCGGCTCAGCGATCGCGAGCTGCGCATGTGTCTCGGGAACTCGCCGGGCGACGTCGCCGAGATGGTCCCGACGCTGCGGCGACGGCTGCCCGATCTCCCCAGCCCCCTGGAGGCCGACGACGAGCTCCGCGCGGCCCGGTTGCGCGCCGGATTGGCCTCGTGGCTCGGCGCGCTGTCCAAGCGAACCCCCGTCGTGTTGCTCCTCGACGACGTGCACCGAGCCGGTCCCGCGCTCCTCCTGTTCCTCGGCGCGCTCTTGGGCGACGAGGCGCCGCAGCGAGTGCTCGTGCTCGCAACCGCGCGCTCCGGTCTCGCGGACCACTCGTCGCGCCTCGAGCAGCTCGCGCGCAGCGTCGACAAGCTCGGGCGGCTCGAGCGACTGGAGATTCAGGGACTCTCGCCCGATCAGGTGGAGCGGCTCCTCGTCGAGCTGGCCGTGCCCGACGCCGCGAGCCGCGCGCCTGCGCTGGCGTTGAGCACTTCTGGGCATCCATACCTGCTCCGGGAGATTCTCCAAGATCCCGACGCGGCCGCCTCGTTCGCGGGCAACGGCTCGACAGACGCTTCCGCACGCGTTCGTGAGTACGTGTTGCGGCGCGTCGCCGCCATGAGCGAGCCGGCGGCCCGTCTGCTCAACATCGCCGCAGCGATGGACGGACCATTCGACCTCTCGATGCTGGCGGAGATCTGTCGCCTCACCTCCGGCTCGACCGGGGCGATGGTCGATGAAGCGATCAGTGCGGGTCTCGTTCACGTCGCGGAACTCGGCTGGTTCGATTTCGTGCACGATCTGGCTCGGCGCGCGGTCGCCGAGTCGGTCGATCCCTGTACGCGCGCGGCCACGCACCGAGCGATTGCGGAAATGCTGGAGCGACGCGAAGCGCGTCCGGCCCTCGTCGCTTCGCAGTGGAACCGCGCGGCCGGCGACGACGCCGACGCGAAAGCGCAGTCGTGGTCCGAGCTCGCCGGTGAAGCCGCGCTGGGTGATCTCGATCCGCACGCGGCGGCGACGTGGTTCGGCGTTGCCGCCGACCGCGCCGGCGACGAGCGCACGCGGGCGCGGTTGCTGATCCGGCTCGCCGGCGCGCAGTGCCTCACCTTCGACGACGCGCGCCATCAGACGCTCCGCGAGGCCGTCGAGATCGCACGCCGACTCGACGATGACGAGCTACTCGTCGGCGCAACGCAGCTTCCGACGCCGATCTGGGCGTCGATGCCCGCTCTTACGAGGCGGGAGCGCCTCTTCCTGCTGGCCGAGGCGTCGGCTCGCGTCGTCGAGCCCGCGCTGCGAACGAAACTCATGGCGCGGCGAGCGAGCGAGCTCATCCTCACCGGCGACTGGCTCGAGGCACGGTCGCTCGCGTCGAACGCGATCGACGCCGCCCGGATATCCGGGGACGACTCCGTCCTCGTCGAGGTCTTGTTGCGGCATTCCCAAACGACGTGCACGCCGCACAATCTCGCGGAGCGCACCGCGAACGTCGAAGAAGCGCTCACGCTCGCCGGCCGCGGTCACGATCCGGTGCAGCGCTTCTATACGTTGACGGCTGCCGCGTCGGTGGCCGTGGAAGCGGCGCGGATGGACGAAGCCGATCTCTACTGCGATGCCGCGCTCGTGCTCGGAGATCAGCTCGACGTGGCGCAGGTGAACTTCAGCGTCGAATGCATGCGCGGCTGGCGCGCTGCGCTCGCCGGTGACTTCGACGAGGCCGAGCGGTTCACCATGGGCGCCGCCGACCTCGGGACTCATCATGGCATCGAGAACGCGGGTGTCGGACCGGCGTTGCAGCTCGGCTGGATTCGCTGGCAGCAGGGGCGATTCGCCGAATTGTTGCCGTTGCTGGACGACCCCGATCCCGAGAACCCCGTGGCGTTGATCCTGGCCGCGCGGGCGCGGGCCGCGCTACGCGAACGCAGGGACGATGCGGCGGCGACCCTGGCGCGCGCCGCCGCGCACGATTTCGACGACCTGCCTATGAACCTGTTCTGGTCGAACTCGCTGGTCGCCGCGGCGGAGACCGCGTTCATCGTCGGCGATCCGCGGGCAGGCGCGGCGCTCCTCGCTCTCCTCGCACCGTTCGCCGATCAGAGCTCCTGGAACGGCTGTTGGGCGGTGATGCCGCTCGCCTACGCGGCGGGGATGGCGGCCGCCGTGGCCGGCGACGAACGAGCCGACGAGTTGTTCGAGCATTCGATCGTCGTCGCCGAACGGCTGCGCGCGCCCGTACTCCGCGCCCGGGCCGAGGTCGCCTGGAGTCGCGTGCTACTCGGCCGAGGCGAGTTCGCCGGCCAGGTCATCCCCATGCTCGACGCGGCGAGTGTCACGCTGCTGCATCACGACGTGAAGTCCCTCGCGACGTCGGCCGACCGGATGCGCCGCTTCCTACAAGAAGCTGTCGCGGGATAGCGAGTCGCCACGGTCGAAACCCCGGGGGAGTGGCGCTACTTCTTTGCGTGCGGGTGCCAGTTGTCGACCACGTTCGGGATCCACTGGGCGAACCGGACCTTGAGCTTCGCAGCCCGCTCGGCGCTGATCTTGTTCGCTGTCAGCGCGGCGTCGATCTTGGCGTTCGCGGCCGACACCAAGGTGTTGATCACGGTTTGCGGCTGCACCCCGTGGTCGGTCGCGGCCTGCGCGATCGTCTTTCCCCCGCGCAACTCGCCGGCGAGCACACGAGGTTTGATCCCGATGGTCTGGGCGGCGAGCACGCCGGCCCGGCGGCGAAGGTGACGGAGCCGGATCTGGCGGGCGGCCTTCCGCTGCGCCGGGGTCTGGGCGGCCGAGCCGGTCGCAGATGGGCCGGAGGGGACCGACCCGGTGGTCGAAGTCACGGCGGTCGCGGCCGGCGCCGCGGCCGTCGAGCCGGCCGACGACACGGCCCCGGCAACCGAGACCCCGGCGAGGCCGAGTACGGCGGCAACGCTGGCCGAAGCGATGGTCTTGGTGAATCTCATGCCGTCAGTGTCGCCCGGGATTGTCATGGGCACGTAAAGGCGTGGTCAGCGCTGCGAGAGAAGATCTTGCACGACGTCGAGGACGCCGTCGACGCCGGAACCGTGCAACGTCATCCCGCCGTCGACGACGAGGTTCTGGCCGGTCACGAACCGGGCAAGACCGGAGCACAGGAACACGACCACGTCGGCGATGTCGCCGGGAGTACCGATGCGGGCGAGCGGCGTCCGCCGCAGCTCGGTGTCCTCGAGTCCGATGCCGCGCCGGTCGAGCAGCAGCTCGGTGAGCGGCGTCCGGATCATGCCGGGCGACACCGCGTTCACGCGGATCGTCGGCGCGTACTCGAGCGCGGCGCTCGCGGTGAGTGCGACGATCGCGGCCTTGGCGGCCGAGTAGGGAGCTTCGCCGGCCGCCGGGCGGGTGCCCGAGATCGATGCCGTCGACACGATGGCTCCGCCACCCGTCGCCAGGATGAGTGGCACCGCCGCCTTGAAGCCGTGGAACACGCCGTTGAGGTTCAGCTCGACGATCCGCCACCACTCCGAGAGCTCGAATTCGTGGATGGGAGCGAGGGTGCTGCCGCCCGCGTTGTTGAAGAGCAGTGACAATCCGCCCATCTTCTGCGCGGCGTCGCCGATCGCAGCTTCGAGGTCGGTGTACGCCGTCACGTCAGTCGCGTACCAGAGCCCGTCGATCTCGCGCGCCACTGCCTCGGCGTGGTCGCCGTCGATGTCGAGCACCGCGACCCCCGCGCCCTCGGCGGCCATCCGGCGGCAGGTCTCGGCGCCGATGCCCGAGCCGCCGCCCGTGACGACCGCGCGCTGTCCGTCGAGGAGTCCCATGCCGGGAACGGTAACCGTCGCGCTATCCTGGCGCGCTCGCTCGGGCGCGTGGCTCAGTCTGGCAGAGCACCTGCATGACGCGCAGGGGGTCGGGGGTTCGAATCCCTCCGCGCCCACCCGATTCGCCGGATGAGCATCGGCCGCGAATCTCGCGGCCGATGCTCGCCCGACCCCCGGACTCCCAAACTGTTGGCACGCTCACGGCCGCGTCATGGCACTGGCGGCGCTTGCGGCCGTCGTACGCTGAGGGCACCAGAGGAGTCCTCGCAGACGGCTCACGAAGCCGGTTGTCCCGGCCGATGATCCGTCGAGGGACGGAGGCCAATTGTTCAGCGACGGCTCGATCCATCAACTTCCCGACGTCGATCCGCTAGAGACAACCGAGTGGCTGGAGTCGCTCGACTCGGTGATCGCGGTGAAGGGCAAGGCGCGAGCGCACTATCTGCTGGCGCGGTTGATGGAGCGGGCACGAGAGCAGGGCTCGTTCGTCCCCGCGATGGTGACGACCGACTACATAAACACCATCCCGCCGGAACAGGAGCCGTGGTTTCCCGGGAACGAGGACATCGAGCGCCGCATCCGCGCGTTCGTGCGCTGGAACGCCGTCGCGATGGTGGACCGGGCGAACCATCGCTTCGACGGCCTCGGCGGGCACCTGTCGACCTACGCGTCGGCCGCGTCCTTGTACGAGGTCGGCTTCAATCACTTCTTCCGCGGGAAGGGCGACGGCGGGTACGGAGACCAGATCTTCTTCCAAGGCCATGCCGCGCCCGGCATCTATGCACGCGCGTTTCTCGAAGGGCGCGTGACCGAAGATCAGCTCGATCACTTCCGGCGGGAGACGACGGGGCGAGGTCTGCCGTCCTACCCGCACCCGCGCCGGCTCCCCACTTTCTGGGAGTACCCGACCGTTTCGATGGGACTCGGACCGCTGAACGCGATCTACCAGGCTCGGTTCAATCGTTACCTCTACAACCGCAAGCTCGTCGACACGTCGAGCGCGCGGGTCTGGTGCTTCGTCGGTGACGGCGAGCTCGACGAACCGGAGGCGACGACGGCGCTCGACCTCGCGGCGCGGGAACGGCTCGACAATCTCATCTTCGTCGTGAACTGCAACCTGCAGCGCCTGGACGGCCCGGTGCGCGGCGACGGAAAGGTGATCCAGGAGTTCGAGTCGACGTTCCGCGGCATGGGATGGAACGTGCTCAAGGTCGTATGGGGCCGCCAGTGGGACGAGCTCCTCGCGCGCGACGTCGACGGCGTCCTGGTGAACAAGATGAACACGACGGTCGACGGCGAGTTCCAGAAGTATGCCGTCGAATCCGGCGCGTACATCCGTGAACACTTCTTCGGCCCTGATCCGCGGTTGCGCAAGATGGTCGAGCACATTGCCGACGACGAGCTGCAGCGGTTGCCGCGCGGTGGTCACGACTACCGGAAGATCTTCGCGGCGTACAAGACGGCCATCGAGCACGAGGGCACGCCGACGGTCATCCTCGCGAAGACCGTCAAGGGCTGGACCCTCGGTGCCGACTTCGAGGCGCGCAACGCGACGCACCAGATCAAGAAGATGACCAAGGCGCAGCTGCTCGCCCTGCGTGACCGCCTGTACCTGCACGACGAGATCCCGGAGTCCCAGCTCGACGGGGACGAACCCCCGTACTACCGCCCGGCCGTGGGCAGCCCCGAGCATGAGTACCTCATGACCCGCCGGCGTGCCCTGGGTGGATCGGTGCCGCGCCGGGTGGTACGCGCCCGACCATTGGCACTGCCCGCGACGGCCACATTCTCCGAGTTCGAGGGAGGGTCGAAGGGCCGCCCGGTATCGACCACGATGGCGTTCGCCGTATTGCTGCGCAACCTGCTGCGCGACGAGACGGTCGGCGCCCGGGT